>CANHSD010000011.1 GCA_947463105.1 Chitinophagaceae bacterium | reverse complement strand
CAACTGGCAGATGCAGGGATTCAGGTATGGCAGGCCAGCCCGCTGTACATGGGACTACTTGGCAATAAACTGGAGCACTATGCCCTGACCAAACCTGAATGGATTCCTCCAGCAGACCTTCAACAGGCCATTGCATTGAAGAAACATTGCGATGCATCGGGCCTTTCATTTACCGGACTTGCACTGCAATATGTTTTCCATTCTCCCTCTATCAATAAATTGGTTTTGGGTGCCTCGAGGCTTTCAGAGTTGAAGGAGTCCCTCCAGTTTTTAGAAAGTCCTCTACTCAGGAATGAGGCCATGCAATTGTTGCCATCATCATAGCAACAGATCCCTTAAAATTGAATTGACAAAAAAATACAATGAATTGCCACTGCCTTCAGTTTCTGATTCATTAATTGTCTTTTATTTGCAATTACATTACATTTCAATCTATTTCATTGAAAAATATTTACTCAAATTTTTGTCTCAAGTTTACTGTTTGCTTGCTGCTGGCATATTGCAGCTTGTGCACTGCTTGTAATTCAAGCAGCAAGCCTCCTGTGGTCTACAAGACCATGGTTTACACCACAGATCTGGTGAATGAGCCTGCTTTGATCAAGGTCTATGATTCCATGCATTCAAAAAACGGCATTTGGCCAGAATTAAAAAAGGCCAATCTGGCCAGTGGCATCCATGAGATCAAGATTTATCGTGTTGATAACCGGCTCTTCATGATGGTTACAGTACCCTCGGACGCTGATCCTTCCAGGATGGATTCACTCTATCTGGGTGCTGATAAAAAAATTGAGGTTTGGAACAAGATGATGTCCAATTTCCAGAGGGCTTTGCCAGGTGTTGATACAACCAAGAAATGGTCGTCCATGGAACTGATTCATCATTATGCGGATGGAGAATACCAACAGTAAATTAATCCTTAAATACTTCCGATGTTATTGATTGATGATTTTGAAGTGCATAAATTGACCCTTCCTTTGGGCAGGGTTGTAGGGGACAATAACTGCAGTTATGAGGTAATCAATGTTGTGGCCATTGCCCTCAAATCAAGCGAAGGGCATGTGGGCTGGGGCTATTCAGAATCTGCATGGAAAGGGAAGTTCAAACACAGCGCTTGGTATGTTAGGGAACTTCCGGATGTCTCTGTAATTGAAGCTGATTTCAGGAATACCTGGTGGAAGAAATTGTACAACAGAAACGCTTTTGATCTTGAAACAGAAAGAACTTCTTATACATCAGGATTTAATCATCTTGATGCTGCTGTTCGCCTTGCCCTCTGGGACCTAATGGCACAGGAAAGAAATGTTCCTTTGTATCAGTTGCTGAACCCCAATACCAACAAACAAGAAGCACTTGCCTATGGAAGCATTCTTGATTTCCCCCTATCGGAAAAGGAGGTGTTGGACCTGACTGAGAAATTTTTGACAGATGGTTTTGAAATCATCAAAGTCAAGCTGGGTGCGGATGATGTGGAGCGAGACCTGAGGAGATTGAAATTGATTCAATCCTATGCTGGTACTGAAATCAGGCTTACGGCAGATGCCAATGAGGTATGGGATTGGCAAACCGCCTTGACACGGATTGAAACCTACCTCCACAATGGGATTGCACTTGAATACATGGAAGATCCGCTCCGTCGAGATGATGTGAAAGGTTTTGCGGAGTTGACAAAGAGAAGTCCAATACCCATCATCGGGCATGATTATGTCAATAACATTGAGGACCTGCGAAAATTGGTTGAAGCAGGAGGGCTTCAAGGTATCAGAACCGGTAAAGATATTGACTATGCACTGGCCTCCATTGCCCTGGCAAAATCAGCCAATATCCCCGTTTATCTTGGCAATTCAATGTTTGAAATCAATGCACACCTTGCCCTTGCCTTTGATCAGGTAAACAGGACGGAGTTTTCCTATCTGGCCACCAATGATATCCTGGAACAACCCATCGCATTTAAAAAAGGATTTATTCAGCGACCTGATGTGATAGGACATGGATTGTCTCCCATGCTCCATAAACTGACAGAGTTTTCACTTTAGTTTATTTAACTTTATACGAGAATCGAATTCACCATGAACACAATACCTGCCATTGTTGCACAAGAGTTGGATGCACCCTTTGAAATTACAGAGGAGCAGATTGCCTATTTTCGGGAAAATGGATTTGTGAAAATCCCAGGAGTACTCTCAAAAGATGCTCTTCAGGCCATGGATGATATCATCACTGCAGAAGTCAATCGGTTGAATACCCAACACCTTGCCATGGAAGACAGGGATACCTATGGCAAAGCATTTTTGCAGATCATGAACATCTGGAGAAATTCAGCCGCTGTAAAACAGATTGTCTTCAGCAAGCGCCTTGCCAAGATTGCCGCTGATTTATTGGAAGTTGAAGGGGTGAGAATTTACCATGATCAGGCGCTTTATAAAGAGCCGGGCGGGGGGCATACTCCCTGGCATGCAGACCAGTATTATTGGCCATTGTCCAATGACAAGACAGTTACTGCCTGGATTCCCTTGCAGGAAACGCCCCTGGAATTGGGGCCCCTTGAATTCAGTGCAAAGAGTTTTGAAATCACTGAAGGACGGGACAAGGAGATTGGAGATGAAAGCCAGGCGTATCTTGATAACATCCTTCGCAATACAGGCTTTGACCATATTGTGGAAGCCTTTGGATTGGGCGAAGTAAGTTTTCATACCGGATGGCTGTACCACCGTGCTGGTCCGAACACTACAAATCAAATGCGAAAGGTGATGACCATGATTTACATGGACAAGGACATGAAACTCAAAGCGCCTGAAAACAAGAACCAACAGGCTGATTGGGATGCATGGTGCCCTGGCGCAACCATCGGAGAGGTGATTGACACTGAAATGAATCCTGTTATTTTTCAGTAATCAGACTATCGTTATTGAGTTTCTGGTATTCTGCAGGGGTTTTTCCCGTCAGCATTTTGAAGTACCGGAAAAAATTAGCGTAGTTCACAAAGCCGCACTCATTGATGATTTGTGAGATGCTGAGCTTTGATTCGATGAGCAGTTTGCAGGCATGCTTGATCCTGATTTCGTGCAAAAAATTGGTATAGGTCTTTCCTGTTTTTGATTTGAAATACCGGCAAAATGAGTGTTCACTCAGGTGTGCAACCGAAGCGATTTGTTTGGTATGTATTTTCTGGTTGAAGTGTTGCATGGTAAAGGAATAGACATCGTTAATCCTGTCTTCGTTCTGTTCATTGATCTGCGGCTGAAATCCAATGGGCAGGATCATTTTATTATCCCTGGAATTACTGATAAGGGTCAAAGCCTGTAAAAGGAGAATCATTTTACCAGGGCCTTTTTCTGTCAACATCTGCCTCATGATTTTTCCCACTTCAGTTCTTGTTTTTCCTTCAACCAGAATTCCCCTTTCTGCCTTTTTTAACAACATTTTTATATTCCGCATGTCCGGCAGATCCAAAAAATCCTTTCCTCCAAAATCAGGAAGAAAATGCAGCGCGATAACCCTGACCTTTAGTTTTTTGTCGGTATATTTTTCGTCGTTCCTGAACAGGTGAGGAAGATTTCCCCCCAGCATGAAAATATCCCCTTCGTTGACGATTTGAACCTTGTCTCCAATGATGCACATGCCATCACTTTTTTCAGAGTACACCAGCTCGATCTGTGGATGGTAGTAATATCTACTGTTGACATAAGAAACCAACTGCTCCCTGATGGTATAAACATTGGAGGACTCAATTTTCAAGAATAGGGGCTTCATGCTAAAGCTATTTATTGACGATTGAAAGTAGAGGTATTTTTTTAAAAAGCTGCATCGGCAATGCAAAAAATTTAAAGCCAAAAAAGTATACTAATTCGCTATTGTTTCAGCCTGAACTCCCTGTTATTCGGTGTTAATTTGAATTGGATTTTTTCCATTGGGAACCTTCCATGCCAAATTCTAACGAAAAAAAATCAACATGCTTAAAAATTTCCATCCCCAAAGCCAAGTCTGGAACACCAGCGCTGCACTTCGTTGCTTGTTTCTTTTTTTCATCCTGATGTTTGTTTTTACTTCATCCATTTTAGCACAAGCCAAAATGGTGAAGGGGAATGTCAAAGATGTTACAGGAAAGCCGATTGCCGGCGTGAGTGTAACCATCTCTGGGAGCAGCAAGGGAACTGTTACTGATGAGAGGGGTGACTTCTCTTTGCAGGCAGCTGACAATGCTTCGCTGGTCTTTAGCTTCACCAATTACGAAACAACAATTCTAGCAGTGAAAGGACAGACCAACTTTTCTGTTTTACTCAAGTCTGAGTCTGCCAGTCTGAATGAAGTTGTCGTCATTGGTTATGGTACCCAAAAGAAAAAAGACCTTACGGGGGCTGTGAGAAAAGTAAATATTGAGGGAACGCCCATTGCCAACATGACAAATATCAGTCCGCTTCAAGCCATACAGGGAACACCCGGTGTAAACATTGGCGCAGTAGGTGTTGCTGGTGGTGCCCCAAGTGTATTGGTCCGTGGCCAACGTTCTTTGGCTGCATCCAATGCTCCATTGATAGTGCTTGACGGTGTGATCTTTGACGGAAGTTTGAATGAGATCAACACGCAGGATATTGCATCATTTGATATCCTGATGGATGCCAGTGCTGCTGCCATCTACGGATCAAGGGCTGCCAATGGTGTTATCATGATTTCCACCAAACGTGGTAAAACAGGAAAACCTGCGATTTCTTTTAACAACAACTATGGGGTTCAAAGTTGGACCAAAAGGCCAGACATGAGGAAGGGTGCTGATTTCATCAAGTGGAGGACAGAGAACAGGCGCCTCGCTGGTCAGGCTGATCTTTCTATCGAAAAGGTATTGGATGCCAAAGAGCTGATCGC
Organism: Chitinophagaceae bacterium; assembly: GCA_947463105.1. GTDB lineage: Bacteria > Bacteroidota > Bacteroidia > Chitinophagales > Chitinophagaceae > Pollutibacter. The sequence continues at coordinate 18,737 of CANHSD010000011.1, read as the reverse complement.
CTACAAAAACGGACAAGAGATGGACTGGTTGAAAGAAATCACCCAGTATGCGCCGCTGAACGACTTGAACCTCAGTGTTTCCGGACGTACTGATATGGTCAACTATTATGTTTCAGCAGGCTACCTCAAGCAAAATGGCGTGTTGGACAATGATAATTTCAAGAAGTATACCGTGACTGCAAAAATGGATGCCAAGATCACTAAATGGCTTGATTATGGCCTGAGCATGTATTATTCAGCAAGGGATTATTCTGGAACACCGCCCGATATGGGACAGGCAACCATTGGAACGCCCTATTCCTACAAATGGAAAGACGAGGCAGCGGGGATATTAGACAAAAACCCGACTCCCGCAAACCTCATCAACCCTTATTGGGGGAATGCCACTTCTCCGGGCTTGTATGATGACAACCTTGAAAAATATACCAGCACAAGGATCATCAGTTACCTGAGTGCAGACATCCCCAAAGTGAAGGGACTGAACTACAGGATCAATATCAACAAATACAAACAGGAAACTGTTTCCGGCAGTTTCAGGCATGAAAAATATTTTATCAATGGGGATAATCCTGCAGACATTGCCAATCCGGAAAAATTTCTTTCTAGTACATACGGCAGCATGGCCAATGTTCTCACCAATTCATGGGAGATTCAAAATCTCCTGTCCTATAAAAAAATGATGGGCAACCATTCCATTGATGCCTTGGCTGGTTACCAGAGGGATTACTCATCCAGTTCAAGGGTTGGAACTTCTGCGAGCGACTTTTCTCTTGCAGGTACGACAACATTGGGATATTATGGACTGCATTTGGGTAACCCTGCCAACCAACGCACCTCCTCCTTATTCAGTGATCGCTCCAACCTTGCTTATCTGGGAAGGATGAACTACAACTATTTGAACAAATACTACCTGACCATGAATTTCAGGCGTGATGGTTTTTCTGCTTTTGCAGAAGGAAATAAGTTTGCCAATTTCTATGGAGGTGCTTTGGCCTATGCCATCAGTGAAGAAAATTTCTTCAAGCAGGCCTTGCCTAAAGTCAATTACCTCAAGTTGAGAATGGCCTATGGACAGAATGGAAACCAGGGGATTGATTCTTATGAAACCCTTGCCAATATTGCTTCCGGAACAACAGTGTTTGGTTCCACCAGCTCACTGTTTATTTACCAGAGCAGTCTTGCCAACCAGCAGCTTTCCTGGGAAAAGACTACAACACTCAATGGTGGCCTTAATTTTGCCATCTTTGATAATAGGATCTCTGGAGACCTGAACATTTACCAAAGCAAGACTACGGATCAGTTGTTGACCCGCTCTTTGCCCAACCTCGCTGGTTTCAGCTCAGTAAGAACAAATATCGGAAGGGTCGATAACATGGGAATGGAGCTTTCTTTGACAGGTATTGTACTTGCCCCAAAAAATCCCAATGGCATTCGCTGGGAAACAACATTGAATTTTTGGATGAACCGCAACAAGGTGGTTGCATTGACTGGTGTAGATGCTGATGGAGATGGAAAAGAGGATGATAACCTTGGTAACAGGTGGTTTATTGGGAAACCAATCGGAGCCATATATGATTATGTAGTGGACGGCATCGTTCAAACTGCCGATGCTGATTATATTGCCAAGTTTGGTGCAAGGGCTGGTGATCTCAAAATCCGTGATATCAATGGGACTGTGAGGGGAGATGGAAAGCCTGATGGAAAAATCAACTCACTCGACAGAGAAATCATCGGCTATGTTCAGCCCCGTTTCAGCTGGAGTCTTGCCAATACCATTACCTACCAAAACTGGCAATTGTTTTTCAACTTCAATGCCATCATGGGAGGTGGTTCCGGCAATTATTACATGAGCCCTAACTCATCATATAACCTTACCGCATTCGGGAACAATCAAAATCAAAACTGGCTTAACCAACAGTATTGGTCTGCTGAAACACCCAGCAATACTTTCACAAGACCCAACTATTCAAATCCTTTTGGTTACAGCCATCCCCACGAGAGAACTTTTGTGAGGCTCCAAGACCTCAGTTTGCAGTATTCACTGAACAGCAAGCAATTGGGAAAACTCAAAATGAGTGGTTTGAGGATTTACTTATCTGCCAAGAATCCATTGGTATTCAGCAACTGGCTCGGACTGGATCCTGAAAATGCAGGTGCAATCGGCGTCTCAAATCCTTTGTTCAGAACATTCAATCTCGGAACAAACATTAATTTCTAAAAGAATCTAAATACATGACCATGCAAACCTTAATCAAAAAAATAGCAGCATTTATCCTTGTGATAAGTTTCCTCGCAGGCTGTAAAAAAGATGCTGAGTTTCTCACAGAGGTAAGAAGAGATGGACTGACTGTTGACAATGCACTTATTACCAAGTCTCAATTTGATCTGGCATTGAATGCTTGTTACAGGCAACTGCAGTATTTTTATAACTCCACAGATGGATGGACAGATTTTTGGCATCTTGGTGTCAACTTTGATGTTGCAGCCACCACAACCGTATACATTGCTGATCCCAATGCCCCCTGGGTCAACTATACCAAGATCAATTCACAGGATGGTCAATCAGCCAAATGGTGGAACTGGAATTATACCATGATCAAATATGCCAATACCGTTATTGCAGGCATCGAAAATCCACTTGCAAAATTAACTGCCGCTGAAAAAAATGCCCTGGCTGCTGAAGCCCGTTTTTTAAGGGCCTGGGGTTATCGCAACCTTGTGATAGCTTTTGGTGGCGTTCCCATTATTGCTGGGCCGGTTACTGCGCCCAAAGTTGATTTTACCAGAAATACGCAGGCAGAATGTTATGATTTCATCAAGAAGGATTTGATCTTTGCAAGTGCCAACCTGCCTATTTCAACGACTGTTCCAGGAAAAGTGGTAAGGGCTGCTTCTGATCATTTGCTGGCTGAAATCAATATCATCCTGAAAGATTATGATGGTGCCATTGCTGCGGCCACCAAGGTCATCAATGGAACGGATGGTCCTTACTCGTTGATGAATACTCGTTTTGGGGCAAGAAGAACAGAAACCACTACTACAAGGGGCACACCCGTTGATTATTATTGGGACCTTCACGAGATCAACAATACCGATTATCAAATGGGCAACAGGGAAGCCATCTGGGTTGCCCAGTTTGAGCGCAATGTTCCCGGCGGGGGCATTGCATTTCCAACACAAGGAAACTGGATGATTCAGGGAAGGGCCTATTGGTGCAGGCACTGGCTGTTTGCCAAAGCTGGTCTTGTCGCTGCTGGTGCGTCTGATAGTGTAGGACGTGGTGCAAGCTTCATTCGCGGAACTACGTATACCAATTGGGATATCTGGGCAAAATCTGCCGGAGATATCAGAAACAGTGAAGCAAACATCAGGCGTAATTTCTATTTTGGGGCAAATATTCCTGCCGCTGGTGGACAGCCAGCATACAAGAGAGGAGATTTGATTCCAAAGTCGTTCCTGACTGCTTATGAAGATACCATGTGGTATATCTATCCCAATTGGACAAAATTTGGTACAGATAAACATGCGGACGGAAACTTTATCAATGGATACACCAAGGACCAATATGTGATGCGCCTCCCTGAAACCTATCTTCTTCGGGCGGAAGCCTATCTCGCCAAAGGCGACAAGGCAAGCGCTGCTGCAGATATCAACGTTATCAGAACAAGAGCAAGGGCACCATTGGCCACTGCCAATGATATCACCCTGGACTATATTCTTGATGAGCGTGTAAGGGAGTTGTATGGTGAAGAGTACAGGATGCTTACCCTGATGAGGCTTGGTCTTGTTTATGACAGGGTTAGAAAATACGGAGATGTCAACCAGCGTGCCTCTGTGGCAGTCCATAACAATCTGCTTCCCATCCCGCAAGGTGAGATAGACAAGAACAATGGCGCGAAACTCACACAGAATCCTGGTTACTAAACTTCGTTAGGGTTATAAAAAAAGCGAGCCAGTCTTGAAATCTTGTAAAAGATGAATGGATTGGCTTTCTTTTTTTAAATTACCTGGTATTCATCCAGAAAAACAATCAAATGAAATTGACATCTTGGGCCTTGTCGTTCCTTTTTTCCTTGTTACATGTTGTTGCTTTTTCACAGCAGGATCGGTTTGCAAAAATTGGGGGGCAGGAGTACAAGCTTCGCAAGGATGAGTTGATAGAACCCCTACCTCCGGTATTGCCCAACAAATTGCTGCGTTCGGGGAATCCACCCTCCACAGCGCTTCCCTTCGCCATGGCACATGCATCAAAGGAAATGCTCTATGCAGAGCTGGATTCCATGCGCAGGGCATATGCTCCTTTCATGGAAAACCATGCTGTGCTGAAAGAGAAAATCCGAAAGCGTTTTCCCATTGCTGCCATGCAATGGAGAAAGGAAACGGCTGAGGATAAAAAAAACATCAGCCACCCTGCATCAGGAGCAGGAGTATGGGAGACAGTGAAGATTCCGCATTATGGACCACCCCTTGGCCATGCTGTAACCTATTACCAACAGGAGATTGTTTTGGATGATGATATGATGCGACGTGGAAGTCTATTTGTATGTTTCAAAGGGGTTGATTACAAGACGGAAGTTTATTTCAATGGAACCTACTGCGGAAGCCATGAAGGATTTTTTGCTCCTTTTGAATTTGATATCTCAGCCCTCGCCCAAAAAGGGAAAAACAGGTTGATGGTAAAAGTGATGAACGAGCCCACAACAACCGGATCAGTGGATGAACACGGCAATCATACTGTGGGCGATAAAATTTATGCTGCAGGTGGTCCTGGTTATGATGAACCCATGGAAGGATGGCATATCTGTCCACCTGCAATGGGCATCTACCAGGATTGTTTTATCGAAGCCAGGAGTGATCTATTCATCAATGATCTGTTCGTAAGACCCCTTCCCAATGCTTCCAAGGCAGAGCTCTGGGTAGAAGTTTTCAATGCAACCAAGCTTCCCAAGTCCATTTCACTGGATCTTTCCTTGTTCGGCAAGAATTTCAAGGATACTGTTTTCCTCAACAGAACATACAATCCTGCAACAACCCATGTTCCCGGTATTGGCGATATGGTAAAGCCTACCGATTGGCAAAGCAAGAGCATCCCCATGCAATACGGCAAGAACTATATCCGTCTGGAAGTGGATGTCAACAATTTCAGGTGGTGGAAGCCAGAGCAACCCTGGCTTTATTCAATGCAGGTCAAGCTGAAAGACCAGCAAGATCAACTCTTGGATGCACAAGCTTCCAGTTTTGGCATGCGCAGTTTCAGCATGGATACCATGAATGTACCCAAGGGAAGAATGTTCCTCAATGGAAAGCCAATCAGGCTGAGAGGTGCCAATTCCATGGGTTTTGAGCAGAATGATGTGATGAGAAAAAACTGGAATCAACTGAGGGATGATATCCTATTGGCCAAACTCTGTAACATGAATTTCATCCGCTTTACCCAGCGGCCTGTGCAAGAGGAGGTCTATGATTATTGCGACATGCTGGGCATGTTGAACCAGACCGATCTTCCTTTTTTTGGTGCCATCAGGGTCAACCAATTTGCTCAGGCTGTCAAGCAGGCAGAAGAGATGGAGCGGTTGGTGAGAAGCCATCCTTCCACTGTAGTCGTGACCTATATCAATGAGCGTTTCCCAAATGCAGAAGGAAGTCCACAACGCAGCTTTGCTTCTGCCTCAGATATCTTCATGGTATTCAAGGCCATGGACCAGGCTGTATTATTGTCTAATCCAGACAGGGTCATCAAACCCGGTGATGGAGATTATGACCCACCCAGTCCAGGATTGCCCGACAGCCATTGTTACAATACCTGGTACAATGGGCACGCACTGGACCTCGGTAAATTTCACAAGGGGTATTGGCAATACATCAAGCCAGGCTGGCTGTATGGCTGCGGTGAATTTGGTGCGGAAGGATTGGACCCACTCAATACCATGAAAAAATATTATCCTGCATCCTGGTTGCCTGCCAACGCAGCGGATGATGCGAAATGGACGGCAAATCGCATTTCCAAATCGCAGACCAATACATTTCACTACATGTGGTATCCCACACAAACAGGCTTGCAAAACTGGATCGATGCCAGCCAGGATTACCAGGCATGGGCGATGCGTTTTGTTGCGGAAGCATTCAGACGAGACAGCAGAAATGTTTCCTCTGCTGTGCACCTTTTCATTGATGCCTGGCCTGCAGGCTGGATGAAGGCCATCATGGATGTTGACCGGCAGCCCAAGAAAGCCTTTTTTGCATACCGGGATGCCCTTGCACCATTGATGGTTTCTTTGCGGACCGATCGGTATTCGCTTTTTGCCGGAGAAGATGCCATGGTTGAGGCATGGGTATGCAATGATAAAAATGAAGTTCCTTCGGGATATCGTTTGGGATTTGAAGTTGTTGTGGACGGTAAAACCATTGCAAGAGACTTGTTGGATGCTGATGTTCCTGAGAATGCAGCACGTTTTCAGGGGATGATCAATTTTAACATACCATCAGTTGCAGCCAGAAGCAAGGCCATCATCAAGGCAGGTCTGTTCAACAAGGAGGGTGTTTGCATGAATGCAACGACACAGGAGCTGACCCTGTATCCCAGCTACAAACCAGCTCCGTTGAGGGTTTTCATTCATGGAAAAGAATCTTCCCAAGCAGCTGTACTTGCCAATGAAATGAAGGGTACCATCGTCAATAACCTGGAAGATGCACAGCTGCTGATCATTGATGATGCATCAGCATACACTTCCAACAAAAATAATATTGATCAATTTGTGCGCAAGGGCGGAAAGGTTTTGTTTACTGAAATTCCCGCAGGCAAATATGATATTGCCAATACAACAGTTGAAGTGAAGCATACCATCATGGGAGAGTATTATTTTGCAAATCCCGATGCCTCATTGCTCAGGGACAAACAATTTCAGCCCAAGGATTTTTTCCTTTGGTACGATAAAAAAGCAGGCTATATACAACCCCTGTTGAGGAATGTGTTCAAGGCAGAGGGATGGTCGTCGTTGGTTACAACCGGCCTTTGTAATTTTGCAGGAGAAGATCCTGCAGGTTATCTTGCCGCAGCTACATTGTCATTGGGAAAAGGAAAGTTCATTTTCTGTGAGCTGACCCTTGCCAATCGGATACTGGAAAATCCGGCTGCATTTTCGTTTCTAAAGAAAATCATACAATAACAAACGAGATCATACGCATGAAAATACATTATTTCTGTACGCATTGGGGCAACCAACTTTCCTTTCAACAATTTTGCAGGAATGCTGTAAAGGCTGGATACAATGGTGTTGAGATGGATCTTCCTTTGGTGAAAAGGAAAAGGAATGAAATCGTGGAAACCCTTGCTGATCATGGCCTCTTGTTGATTGGTCAGTATTGGCAGTCGCTTGAAAAGGATTTTGCGCTCAATGAAAAGAATTTCAAAAAGCATCTTTATAACCTTGCCGAAGTAGCTCCTGTATTGATCAATACACAAACGGGGAAAGACTATTTTAGTTTTGAACAAAACATGCAATTGGTTACATTGGCCAAAAGCATTGCTGCTGAAACCGGAATCGAAATTGTACATGAAACACACCGCGGGAAGTTCCTGTACAACCTGCAGGTATTTGAGGCTGCTGCTAAAGCTGCTCCAGATCTCGGCATAGCCCTGGACATCTCGCATTGGTGTACTGTACATGAATCTTTGCTGCAGGACCAGCAAGAGGCGGTCAACCTGGCATTGCAGCATACAAGGCATGTCCATTTGCGTTTGGGTTTTGAAGAGGGCCCACAGATCAATGACCCCCGGGCTCCTGAATGGAAGCCTCTGCTCAATCAATATTTCAAGTGGTGGGATATGGTGGTGGCACATCACAAAAAAAAGAAGCAAGACCTGACCGTAACCCCAGAGTTTGGTCCTGCGCCTTATATGCCATTGAAGCCATACAGCCAGAAGCCCATTTCAAAACAATGGGACATCAATGTTTTCATGATGGAATTGTTCAAGGAGCGTTACAAATAGTTCCAGTGCTTTTCGGTATCATCCTTTTTTGATCAGGATGGGAAGAGGAGGTGCATCACCTGATTTCTCCTCTTTGATGGGTGCATCCATGGGTGTATTTCCGATTGTTTTGCGGAGCACTTTAAGGCCATACATGGGTCCATGCCAAAGGTTGATTAGGGTGCCTTCAGTCCCTCTGTCAGGCATCATCCTGGTATGCATCTCCATGTATTTCTCAAAGAGGGAAAGCGCCTGATTGCAGATGCTGCTTGCCTTTGCAGCGGCTGATGCTGAGTATGTACCTGATGCATCTTTCTCTATCGTTTGAATGGCAGCAGCTGCTGAAAAAGCCCTGAGGTACAGCGAGCTTGTACCAATCCGGTTAGAAAGAAAATCAAGGTAGTTTTGTCCTGCAGGATTGCTAACGGATTTTCTGATTTCCTCCAGTGATCTTCCTACAGCATCATACATGTTGTTGACCTTTTGAAGCATGGTCCTGTTCATCCAGGTATAAGGTCCACCCTGCAACCATGCTCCTACCCAGCAGAATCCTACATTGGGCAGATCGTTTGTAGAGAGTAGATCAATCTCTTCCATTTTTTTCATGTTGGCAGCAAATGCCACTGTATCTGCAATGCCCAATTTTTTTGCATAGGACGCATAAAAATCATCTGTCTTTATTGGACCAAGCAACGAAGTTAGTGCAGCATATTTTGCAGCAGTCCTGTTTTCTGCAGTTCTCCAATGGTTGAAAATGATTGCGTTTACCTGCTGTCCTTTGTTGCGTTCGAACAAGTCATTTGACAGTGAGGCTATTCCGGCAATTGGGTTTTGTTGCGTAAACATCAATCCATCAAATTCAATCCAAGAGAACACGGTTGTTTTTGTCAGGTCGGATGCAGTGGCCTGCACTTTTGCAAAATGGTTTGCTGTTCGCACACTCCCATGACCGGGCATGATGGTCACTTCTGTGGAGGGCATGTATTTTCTTACCAGGTGATAGGCCATGGCTGCATAAGGTTGAATCGTGCAATAGACCCCAAGCTTCAGGCTTATTCTTCCTGATGCAAACATGGGCTCCTTGCTAAGTGTTTTTGCTGCTTCGATATTTCTGCCAACCTGAATCACCAGGTTGTCAAGATCTGTCTGGTTCTTTCTGATCACACTGGTGACAAGCGTATCGTCCAAGACCTCCTTGCCAAAATTGCTGACCAATGCATTGCGTACTGCTGTATCCGCGCATGCATTCCCCCATCCTCCCAATTCTTCAGTGATGATTTCCAGCTCATCAATCATCGGATAGTTCTGCACCGCAGACCTGCAGTTGTCCAGTATGTAGTTGACGTCTCCCCTTGTCCTGGGCTCAACTGAAAATTGAATACGCAGGCCAATTGATTTTGCATAAGAAAGCAATTCTCTCATCCAGTCCACAACCATTGCACTCTTTCTTATCCTGTCAGCATAATAGGGTTCTATGGCAGGGATAACAAAGAATTTGTCATTAAAACGAATATTGTTTTTAATGACTGGTACTGCAGGTATCTCATGGGGCCTGTTGTAAAAAAAGTTTCCTGCGTATTCGATGCTGTCACCAGTATGCACTTCATGCCAGAGGTTGGGGTAGCTGTGCACCGCCAACTTGTTGAACCGCATCCGAATCATATTTTTCAGATAGATTTTGGCTTCTTCAATGGGATATGAGGAAATATCCATTGGAAAGTTGACATGCTGCCTGATGCCTCTCCAACGGGCAAAGGGGATGGTGGTATAATTACCATTGCTCAGGGTATCTGTTTGTATGGATGAGGGAGGTATAGTGCCGGTAAACTCAAATTGGAATCCAAGGTGCTCAAGGAATCCATGAACTGCATGCACCATGGCAGTTTCATTATTTCCTAAAAAAACAACATTGATTTTTTTAGCGGACTTCAGGATGTTGTAGCTGAATGCTCCATTTTTTAGTTTTCCATCTTTTTTGAAACTGAAATCGAACCCTGTGTTATTTTTATTGATAGCAACATTGCCAAGGTGAAACTTGAGTTCATCAGTGGCAAATTGAAGTATTGAATTTTCCTCATTATTATTGCTGAAATGAATTGCTGTTGCCTGTGCTCTCGCATCTGTTGCAATGAATGTCAGTGCAATAAAAAACAGGTATTTTAAGGATGTGCGCATCAAAAAATTAGTCATGGGAATAGGTGATTTCCAATCAATATTTCGGTTTGGGGTTGGCTTTTTATTGTATAGTTTTGGCTGATGTTTTCATTTTGAAAATTCCTTTTTGCATCTTGCAAATTAATTGCTCCAAATCGTTTTGCATTTGGATAATTCAATTAAATTCGGTGAGTATAATCTTAAAAGTACAATAAATATTTACACATGTCATACCGATTAAACACTAAAGATGTCAATACTTTCAATCAGGATGGATACCTCATTGTCAAAAACTTTTTTTCATCAGAAGAGATCAAAAAATTGTATTCCATCGCTACCAGCGATGAGGTGGTTAAAGACAATGCCACCAATGTCACCGACAGCAATGGAAAGAATTCAAAATTAACACTTTGGTTCACGCCTGCAGACGATGTTTATAGCATGATGCTCAGGAGTGAAAGAATGGTAGATGCAGCAGGAAAGCTTTTGGACAGCGATGCACCTGTTTGTCATTTTCATACCAAATTGATGCAAAAAGAACCAAAAGTTGGTGGCGCCTGGGAATGGCACCAGGATTATGGGTATTGGTACAAGAACCAGTTTTTGTTTCCTGATCAATTGGTCAGCATCATGATTGCCCTGACTCCTGCCAACAAGGAAAATGGTTGTTTGCAGGTCATCAAGCGCTCTCATAAACTTGGAAGGGTCAACCATGGCTTTTCCGGTGAGCAGGTTGGCGCAGACATGGTCATGGTAAACCATGCCCTTTCAACACTTGAGCATGTTTACGTTGAACTGGAGCCTGGAGATGCGCTGTTCTTTCACAGCAATCTCTTGCACCGGAGTGAAGCGAACCTGAGCGATCATCCAAGGTGGTCCATCATTTCCTGCTATAACTCCCTTTCCAATCATGCTTTCAACGATCCCAGTACGTCCTGGAGAGAGCCTGTTGATATTGTCTCTGATGCAGCCATGATGGCTGAGTCTATCGGCGGCGCTTCCGCAACGGCTGATTTTCTGCGGAAGGAAAACGATCCGGCCCTCAAGGAAACCGGATGGGAAAAGGAAGTGAAAACCACTTAGATTTTCGCTGCTTTCTTGGTAACTTTGCGCCATGATAACAAGCAGCCCCTCTTTTTTGTATGAAAAAGATACCCCTTGGGAAGATCTTGGAAATGGCGTTTCCCGTCAGGTCATGGGCTTTAACCAAGACCTGATGATGGTGAAGTTCAGGTTTATACCAGGCGCCGTTGGCGCTCCCCATTACCATGTTCACTCTCAGACTGCCATGGTCATGTCAGGTGTTTTTGAACTGACCATCAACGGAGAAAAGAAAATCCTCTCTGCTGGCGATGGATATTTCGTAGAGCCTGGTGTTGAGCACAGTGCGGTCTGCATTGAAGAGGGAATTCTCATTGATGCTTTCAATCCTTTCAGGAATGATTTCCTGGGCAATCAACCTTAAATAAGGTTATGTTTGATCAGCTCCAATCTGTATTTTCTGGCGAATTGTATTTCGAAGACAAGGGGCTTGATGCTGCCATGAGAACCGTTTATGCGACAGATGCTTCGGAGTACCAGGAAAAACCATTGGCTGTTGCCATTCCCAAAACCATTGCAGACATCAAGGCCCTCATCGCCTTTGCTACTGAAAAAAAAATATCGCTGATCCCAAGGGCCGCTGGTACTTCCCTGGCAGGCCAGGTTGTGGGCAATGGCATGGTGGTGGATATCTCCAAGCATTTTACAGCCATACTGGAGCTCAATGAAAAGGAGAAATGGGTCCGCGTTCAGCCAGGGGTCATTAGGGATGATTTGAATGCCTACCTGAAACCTTTTGGCCTGATGTTCGGACCAGAAACATCAACCGCCAACAGGGCAATGATCGGAGGGATGATTGGCAACAATTCATGCGGGCTTCATTCCATCATCTGGGGAACCACAAGGGATAACCTTTTGGAAACAAATGTAATCCTGAGTGACGGCATAGAGACCGTTTTCAAAGGATTGACAAAAGTTGAACTGGATAACAAGTGCATGGGATCAGGTGCTGAATCCGACATATACAAGGCATTGAAAGCGCTGGTCAACAACAAGGAAAATCAGCATGCCATTGAAGAGGGCTTCCCCAGAAAGGACATCAAAAGAAGAAATACCGGGTATGCCCTGGATGCAGTACTGGACATGTCGAGGTTTGAAGGGGATGTACACTACAATTTGAGCAAACTCATTGCAGGATCAGAGGGCACGCTTTGTTTTATCACAGAAGCGAAGTTGCAATTGCTGGACCTTCCTCCTGCGCAAGTTGCCATGGTGGCTGTTCACACCAAAACACTGCAAGATGCGCTACAGGCCAATCTTGTGGCTCTTGAACATGGATGTGCCGCATCAGAGCTGGTGGATGATTTTATCTTAGCGTTCACCAAATCATCGCCAGAACTTTCTCAAAGCCGCGCATTCATTGAGGCAGAACCCAAGGCCATCCTGATGATTGAGTTCTTCAACAATAACCAAAACGAATTGATGTTGAAATGCCAGTCACTGATCAGGGCATTGCAAGAAAAAAATATCGGCTATGCCTATCCCGTCTTGCAGGATGAGCAGTGCAAGCTGGCCTGGGACGTGCGAAAAGCCGGACTTGGATTGTTGCGCAACCTTCCCGGAGATGCAAGACCAGTCAACCTCATCGAAGACTGTGCCGTCAGTCCACAGGACCTGCCCAACTATATTGCAGATCTGGAGCAGTTGCTGCAAAGCCATGGTTTGCAGTATTCCATGTATGCCCATGCCGGAGCGGGAGAGCTGCATGTTGAGCCGATCATCAACCTGAAAACAGAAAAAGGGATACAACAATTCAGGCAGGTGCTCACAGAGACTGCTGCTTTGGTAAAGTCATACCATGGATCCCTTTCAGGTGAACATGGTGATGGAAGGCTTCGTGGCGAATTCATTCCCATGATGATGGGGGAACACAATTATGCATTGTTTCAACAGGTCAAACTAATTTTTGACCCCAATAATATTTTCAACCGGGGCAAGATTGTGGATACGCCACCCATGGATGAACAACTGCGTTTCAATCCTGCCACCACAGTTAAACCTGTTCAAACTGTCTATAATTTCCAACCGGTAGGTGGGTATCTTAAACTTACTGAAAAGTGCAGTGGCTCCGGCGATTGCAGAAAGACTGAAATTTCTGGCGGTACCATGTGTCCCAGTTATATGGCTACCAGGAGTGAGCGCGATACCACCCGTGCCCGTGCCAATGTATTGAGGCAATACCTCACCAATGAATCAACCAATGTCATTGATAAAGAGGAAGTAAAAGAGATCATGGACCTCTGCCTTTCTTGCAAGGCCTGTAAGTCTGAATGTCCATCCAGCGTTGATGTGGCAAAGCTGAAGGGCGAGTTCATGCAGTCGTATTATGATGAGAAAGGCGTTCCATTCAGGACAAAACTGATTGGCAATTTTTCCAGCCAGATGAAAATGGCTTCTATCTTTTCGGGCATCTACAATTGGATGATTGAAGTACCAATGATCAGAAAGACCATGAACAAGCTGGTTGGATTTCATCCTGATCGCACACTGCCAAGCGTATCTGGCACAACCCTGCGCAACTGGCATGCTGCAAGAACAAAAAGCCCATCCAGGCATGCCATTGTGAAAGACAAGGTCTATTTGTTTTGCGACGAGTTCACCAATTACAACGATGTGCATATCGGTCAGCAATGTGTTTTGTTGATGGAGCGTTTGGGTTATGAAGTATGCATCATAGATCATCCCGATAGTGCAAGAACATATTTGTCAAAGGGATTGATCAGGGAGGCCAAAAAAATTGCCAATGAACAGGTCAAGATATTCTCATCCATCATCAATGCCTCAACGCCACTGGTTGGTATAGAACCATCTGCCATCCTGGGTTTCAGGGATGAATACCTTGATCTGGTTGATCCGGTACTGCACGAAAAATCGAAGGAACTCGCCAACAATGTTTTCTTGTTTGAAGAGTGGTTCATGCGGGAAGCTGATAAGGGAAAAATTGCGACATCATCTTTCACCAATGCCAGCAAGAAGATCAAGATCCATGGTCATTGTCACCAAAAAAGCCAGGCGTCCATGGTGCCCGTAAAGCGTGCATTGTCTTTCCCGGAGAACTTTGAAGCAAGGCTCATTCCCTCCGGCTGCTGTGGCATGGCCGGTTCATTCGGATACGAAAATGAGCACTATAACATTTCCATGCAAGTGGGGGAGCTTGTGCTCTTCAAAACGGTCCGATCGCTGGATACTGAAACAGCAATTGTTGCATCAGGAACCAGTTGCAGACACCAGATCAAAGACGGCACAGGCCGACGGGCCCTGCACAGCATTGAGCTGTTGTTTGCAGGGCTGAAGGATTAATTGTAATAGCTAGTATATAATCCAATAATTGCATTCCATCTCCTTCATTCAATTGATTCCGAAGCGGATCATGACAGACCAATATCATCCAGGAACACAGTAACAACCAAACCACTGTATTCCTTTATTTCAATTGAACTCAGTGTTGCAGGATTGTTGAAGTTGGAAAGGGGTATTTCAAAGGTTGACCATGCACCTTCTTTCAACACGATTTGAAATGCCGTGGTACTTACCCCATTGATGATCACCCTTGCTCTTTTGGCTTCCGTACCTGGACCACCAAACACAGAGAATTTAATGGCTGAGAATCCTGCAAGGCTCACGGCAGGTGCTGCTTTGCTCACCCTGAATCCTCCAAATCCTACTGTATAGGCACTGCTGATGGCGGTCGTTCCTCTTTTAACGGTTGTTGTATGGTTGAAAAGAGCAGTTGCACTATAGGAAGAATTTGACCAGCCTGTTTGCAGCTTTTCATCAAAGATGATATACTTGAAACCAAAACGGATTGGTGAAGTTGCAGCTCCTACTGGTGTTGTAACAGTGATAAATGCACTGGTTACGCCTGCAGGCACGTTGACTTTCAGTTCTTGATTGCTTTTTGAAACAATGGTAGCCACTGCATTGTCAAATTTTACTTCAGTGACGCCATTGAAATGATTGCCTGAAATGGTTACCTGATCTCCTGTTGTTCCCGCTTCTGGGTTGAATCCAATGATGATCGGAGCAGGCTGCATGATTTTAAATCCATAAGTGGCTGTGCCATATTTTGTGGTCACAGTAATGGGATTGTTGATCGGGTCTGGAAGATTGGCAGGAATTTTTACTGTTACAGTACTGTCATCTGCATAATACATAGAGTCAGCCACTAAAACGGTATTGAATTCAACCTTGAAGGTGGTGGCAAGATGTGCGCCCTTGATGACAATCCACTCGCCGTACTTGACGGAGGAAAGAGCAGTGCCGCGGTTGGTTAAATCGGTGACCCCGGTGATTGTCGGTGGTACCGCGTGTGTGTTGTCTTCTTTTTTACAGGAGAAAATCATCGTGATCAGCATGATCATCAAGATCGAATGATTGTATTTTTTTAACTTCTTTATCATTGTGATGGATTGAATGAATGATTGAAATGATGATTACCAACCAGGATTGTTTTCCTTGATGGATTGATTGGAATTTAATTCTCCCAAGGGGATAGGCAACAATAGATTCCTCTGGCTTCTTACCTTGGATATATTGTTCTGTCCAGCTGAAATCTTGTTCATCACCTGGAGATAAACATTCCAGCGCATCAGGTCGAAGCGGCGGATCCCTTCAAAAAGCAGTTCCCTTGCCCTTTCTGCCAGTACATAGCTTCTGAATTGTTCAAGGTTCATTGTTGCTGGTGCCAATGTTGCCTTTGACCTGCTCCTGATGGCATTAAGTTGTGCATAGGCTTCTGTGGTAGGCGCTCCATTGGCTTCATTGGCCGCTTCTGCATAAATCAATAGTATTTCAGCATAGCGCATGATGGGATAATAAGCATCACTGTTGGCTAGTGTTGGCTCAGTCACATCAGCATATTTGATGACGTATGCCCTGTTGTCAGTTGTTCCATTGTTGGTATAGGTGAGCCCATTCACCACCCTGTACAATGCGGCTTGTGATGAAGGATAAAAATACCTTGCTCCGGTATTGGTCTGGTAGTTGTGGGCGATACCATCCAGGCCGCGAAGGTCTGCATCTTCATAATCACTGTAGTGGTTGTTGGTGGCCCAAACAGCACCCCTGCCAAAAGTGGACAGTGCAGAAAAATAGTTGTGAAGGTTGTTGACAAAGCTGGATCCGGACATGGATTGTATTTGCCACATGTGTTCGGTATTGTTTCTTCCACTCTTGCTCCAAAGTGTTTTCCAACTCGGGAAGAGGCTGTACTCCTTGCTGCTGATGACTTCCATGGCCTTGTCTCTTGCCAATCCAAAGTATTGTTTGGCATCAACACCCTCATATCCTTTAACAGCAGTTTTAGCATAGCTGTAATTGCCATTGTCCTGTCCTCCGCGAACAACAACATTTCCGCTGTTCACAGCACAAGATGCCAATGTCAGATAGGCTTTGGCGAGGAAGCCCTTGGCCACGCCACGGGTTGCCCTTCCGGCTTCTCCTGCTTTTGGATGACCAGTAGGGAACAACATGGTTTCTGCTTTTTTCAGGTCACTGAAAACTGTATTGTATACTTCAACAACAGAAGCCCTCGGCTTGTTGATGTCTTTTTCTTTTGATAAAGAGGAAAGCCTCAAAGGAACACCTCCATAGAGTTGCACCAGTTGGAAATAAGACCAGCCCCTGAGAAAATAGGCCTCTCCCAGAATCCTGTTTTTGATGTCTGTATCGATGTTCTGGTTAAGGGGTTCAATGTTTTCAATCACGGTATTTGCCCTTGATATAATCGTGTAGAAACCGACCCATGGTCCGTCTACACCCCAGTATCCTTGCGGGTTTCCTGCTCCTGATGTTCCCAAAAACCAATCGGCACCGGAAACATGGTCATCGTCCAGCATGGTCAGGTTCCAGATGGGTTGCAAATAAAGATCATATGTGTACAACGCGCTGTAAACACCATTGATGGCTGTTTTTGCATCGTTTTCATTCTTGTAGAAATTTTCCGGAGACAAGAAGGAAAAGGGCTTTTCCATCAGTGCTTTTTTGCAGGAGGAAAGCGAAAGCATGACAAGAAGTATTCCGGTCATCCATTTAATTGGTAAACTATGTTTCATTTTCACTTTGTTTAGTTGGACAGGTGATTAGAAATTGCAACGAATTGTAAATTGGAAAGTCCTTGAATTGGGATAACCGCCAAGATCAACACCGAACAATGCCGGATTGTCTCCATAGCTGTTGATCTCAGGATCAAACCCAGAGTATTTTGTGAACGTATAGAGATTGTTTACCCCCAATGCCAGCCTTATTGCACTCACTCCCCTGATTGAATTGGCAGGAAGGGTATAGCCTAATGTCACATTTTTGATCCTTACAAAGCTTCCGTCTTCTATGAACCTTCTGGTGAGCAACAAGGTTCTCCAGAACTGTCGAATGGCCTTTGGCCCGGTTGCAGCTGAATTGTTTTTCCCTTCTTGCCATGCACCATCCAATACTTCCTGGCTGATGTTTTTTGATGTGCCAATGTTGCCATTGAATGCGGTATTCATGTTCACGATATCATTGCCCTGCACACCGTTGATGAATACATTGAGTTCAAATTTCTTGTACTGGAAGCTGTTGGTCAACCCGAAAATATAATCCGGGTTTACATCTCCAATGATCATCCTGTCTGTGATGGAGATGGATGAAGCATCGTTATCGAGGTTACGGTATTTGATTTCTCCAATCATTCTTCGGATGATGGATTGAGGTTGGTTGGCAAAGGCAGGAGAGCTTCTCACTTCAGCCTCATTGTCAAAATAGCCATCTTCCACATGTCCGATCAGGGCGCCAATCGGGTAGCCTGCAAGCTGTACAAAAGGAGCATCCCTCGTAGAAATCCTGGATGCATACTGTTCTTTGATGCCATCACCAAGGCTCAGGATTTTGTTCCTGTTGAATGCAATGTTTCCTCCTGTTTTCCAGGTGAAATTCTTCTTGTTGATTACATTGAAGTCCATGGAGACTTCCAGTCCTTTGTTTTGTACCGATCCTGAATTTTTCAATTGGCGTTGAAAGCCAGTTGAAGAGGGAGTGGTTACATATTGCAGCAAATCATTTGTTTTCTTCAGGTACACATCAACATGAATGTTCAACCTGTCTTTGAAGATGCCAAGGTCAAGTCCTCCATTGTAGGCGGTGGTGGTTTCCCATTTGAGGGATGCGTTGGCTGGTCCTGAAAATACATCATCAGCAAGACCGGTTTGCAGCGATCCATTGAAGGGGTAGTTGTACACATTCAGTTTCGATAGGGATGCATAAGATCCTATACCCTGGTTTCCGGTTTGCCCAAAACTCAAGCGGAACGTGAGGTTGCTGATTTTGTCCACGTCTTTCATGAAGGCTTCTTTGTGTGCCTTCCATGAGAGACCGGAAGAGGCAAATCCCGCCCACTTGTTGTCTTTACCGAACTTGCTTGACCCATCTTCACGATAGGAGAGGGAGAAAACATATTTATCGTTGTAGGAATAATTCATCCTACCAAGAAATGAAATCAGGGTTGATTGGAAGCGGTTGGATGAAACGGGCATGATTT
>CANHSD010000010.1 GCA_947463105.1 Chitinophagaceae bacterium | reverse complement strand
GGAATGCTCACAGATTCAAGAAGTTTCTTATCTTTCCCAAGACATGAGTATTTCAGAAGAATACTGTGTGATCTGATTGGCACTGAAGTGGAAGAAGGCGAATTGCCCAACGACATCGAATGGCTGGGAAAGATGGTACAGGACATCTGTTATAACAACAATGTCAATTATTTTAATTGGAAACCTTAACTGACAACAACCCAACGATTATGTCATCTACAACAAAACCAGGAGGCTACAGGTGGACCATCTGTGCTTTGCTTTTCTTTGCAACCACAATCAACTATCTGGACAGGCAGGTACTCAGCTTGCTGAAACCCATGCTGGAAGATGAGTTTGGCTGGACCAACAGCCAGTATGCGAATATTGCTTCCGCCTTCCAGTTTACTTATGCTATATGTCTTCTTTTTGCAGGAAGGATCATTGATAAACTGGGTACCAAGAAAGGTTATGCATGGGCCATCATCCTTTGGTCCATTGGTGCGATTGTACATGCATTGGCCATTCCCATCGGTGAACTACTTATTTCATCATTGGGATGGATTGGATTGGCTGCCGTACCGGTTTCGGTGGTGGGTTTCATTTTTTCAAGGGCTGTTTTGGCCGTTGGGGAAGCCGGCAATTTTCCTGCTGCCATCAAGGCTACAGCAGAATATTTTCCCAAAAAAGAAAGGTCATTTGCCACGGGAATTTTTAACTCAGGAACCAATATCGGCGCCATTCTTGCTCCGCTCAGTGTGCCCTGGATTGCCACCAATTATGGATGGGAAACGGCATTTATTGTGATAGGTGCCATCGGGTTCTTGTGGTTGATTTTTTGGTACATGTATTATGAGCCACCCCATCTTCAAAAGAGAATGGGAGAGGCAGAAAGAGCATATATCCTTGCTTCCGATGCTGCAGAGGTTGCCCAACAGTCAGCCACAAGCAGCCAAAAAGTGAAGTGGTCAAGCCTGTTCAAATACAAACAAACCTGGGCTTTTTCTATTGGTAAATTCCTGACAGATGGCGTTTGGTGGTTCTTCCTCTTCTGGTTGCCTGCCTACCTTAAAGACCAGTACGGCATGACCGGAACAGAAATCATTTTGCCACTGGTAGTGCTCTATAGCCTTACCATGGTGGGCAGTATCGGTGGTGGCTGGTTCCCGGTTTATTTCATCAACAAAGGATACAATGCGTATGACGGAAGATTGAGAGCGATGTTCGTGATAGCTTTAATTCCATTGGTTGTTTTGGCTGCCCAGCCCCTTGGTGGCATCAGCTTCTGGATGCCAGTAATCCTGATTGGTATAGGCGCTTCTGCGCACCAGGCCTGGAGTGCCAATATCTTTACCACCGTTTCAGACATGTTCCCCCAGAAAGCCATTGGCTCTGTGGTGGGCATTGGAGGCATGGCTGGAGGAATTGGAGGCGTAATCGTTACCAAAGTTGGGGGTGCCTTGTTTGATCATTATAAAGCACTCGGGCATATTGAAACCGGCTATACGATCATGTTTACTTTTTGTGCAACAGCCTACCTGGTTGCCTGGGTCATCATGAAATCACTGGTCCCCAAATTCAAGTTGATTACTGACCTCTGATTGGCCTGAATAATCATTTGCGCAGATTTGCTTGATTGGTATTCAAATGAGTTGAAAATTCATCTTCATTGTTTATCTTTAGAATCAATCAACATTTTTTCGCATGAATTCCCTTCATCCCAAAAGCAGGAGAAAGTTCCTCCTTAACAGTGCAGCTGCTGCAGCAGGCTTTTTTATTGTGCCACGCCATGTGCTTGGCAAAGGATTTATTCCACCCAGTGATCAACTCACCAAAGGCATTATTGGTGTGGGAGGCATGGGGCGCAACCACATTGAATATGCAGGCACCCGCGTTGTAGCCGTATGTGATGTGGAAAAAAGAAACCTCCTTGCTGCCGAGAAAAGGGTGGGCGGAACCATCAAGAAATTTCATGATCACCGTGAACTGATTGCCCTTCCAGAAGTGGATATTGTGCATATTGCCACACCCCCTCACTGGCATGGCATCATGGCCATTGAAGCGGCCAAAGCCGGCAAAGACATTTGGTGTGAAAAGCCCATGACCCGCACCATCGGGGAAGGCAAGCGGGTTGTAGAAGCGGTGAAGCAATATGGCAGGATGTTCAGGCTCAATACATGGTTCCGTTTTGAAGAGAACTTCTATGGGATGAATACCACGGTAAAACCGTTGAAGAAACTGGTAGAATCCGGATTGTTGGGATGGCCCCTCACCGTAACGGTGGGCAAGCAGACCGGGTTTGATTGGAAATTCTATTGGATAGGCAAAACAGCCTTGCCAGAACAAAAAGTTCCAGATACACTCGACTATGATCGCTGGCTGGGTCCAGCACCGTACAAGCCATACCATGAGCACCGCACCAATCCAACCTTCAGGGGATACTGGGATTATGACGGAGGTGGATTGGGAGACATGGGACAACACTACCTGGATCCCATCCAGTACTTCCTTGGAAAAGATGAAACCAGTCCTGTCCTTGTAGAGGTAGATGCCGAACAACAACATCCCGATGCCTGTGGTACGTTCAGAAAGATTACCTATACATACGAAGACGGATGCAAGATCATCCTGGATGGAGAGGGCACAGGTCCTGAAGTGCCCTATATCGAAGGGCCAAAAGGTAAATTGTTCAACGGATTCAAATCAGATATTCCCAACCTGAAAGAAAAAATTGCCCTGATGCCAGATCCGGCGCCACAGGTAACCAACTTTCTTGATTCGGTCAGGTACAGGACACCGTTTGCGCTCAATGAATCCAACGGGCACCGTTCTTGCACCATCATCAATATTGGAAAGATTGCCTTACAACTGGGTCGCACCCTGCGTTTTGATCCTGTTGCACAGGTTTTCATCAATGACGATGAAGCCAATAGGATGATCAATCCTCCCATGCGCGCACCCTGGAATATTTAATCTTCAACCGAACATTCATGAAAAAGTCATTCATATCCCTTTTACTTCTTTTTGTATTTGTCAGTGTTCATGCACAAGACAATGCGTCCAAAACAACAGCCGCTTTTCCCTACCAAAAATCAGCAGAGGCAAAACCTGCATTAGCCTCCATGGAGTCATGGGGAAAATCATCCTGGAAGGAATTGTATTCCATGTTGGATGATGATTCTTTGAAACTCAAGGCCACCTATGCATTGGATGCCTACGCGCACCATGTTGCGTTGGATCCATCGATGAAGAAAAAAACGGCTTCATTGCTGAATGCAGGTTTGTCAATGGTAAAGTCTCGCTATGCCAAAGACCTCTTGATCCAGGAACTGGGTTTGTTAGGGGATCAGACATCCATCAAGCCATTGTCCAAGTTGTTGAAGGATGAGGTCTATTGTGGAGCTGCGGCAAGGGCATTGGCCACCTTTAAGACAGAGGCTGCAACAGCTGCCCTGAACAAGGCCCTTTTATCATCAAAGGCTCCATTTAGCCAACATATTCAGGCCGCCATTGACAATGCCAATTTCAAGTTGCCCATGACAATGACGTCTCTGCAACCTGCTGCATCAACAAAAAACAATACCCAACAATTGCTGGACTTGCAAGACCAGATGGCTGCTGCAAAAAATCCAGTTCAGCAAAGAAATATACTGGCAAAAACAGATCATCTTTCGGGATTGGGGGCATTGATGTTTGCAGGAAAATATTTGACAGACCCCAACCTCAAGAAACAAGCTGCTTTGATTGTAGCACGCATTGGCCTCAAAGACAAAACCCTATCTGGTAAAGCCGTTAGGGATGTACTTCAACTTGCGCAGCCCCTGATCAGTGGAACGGATAGTGCTATTTTGGTGAATAAGCTTCGTGCCCACCTCAATGCCATGCCCTATGATCATGGATTTGTTTCCCTCTTCAATGGTAAGGACCTGACGGGTTGGAAAGGCCTTGTTGGGAACCCTGTTTCCAGGTCCAAAATGTCTGAGCAGGAATTGCTCCTGGCTGAAGCAGCGGCCAATACCAAGGCCCAACAGGATTGGGTGGTAAAAGATGGCTTGCTGATTTTTACTGGTCATGGCGATAACCTTTGTACGGTCAAGAAATATGGTGATTTTGAAATGTATGTGGATTGGAAAATTACTGAGAAGGGGGATGCTGGTATTTACCTCAGGGGAAGCCCCCAGGTCCAGATTTGGGATACTTCCAGAAGGGAAGTGGGTGCCCAGGTAGGTTCGGGTGGCTTGTACAACAACCAGAAAAACCAGAAAATACCCCTTTCAGTAGCAGACAATAAAGTTGGTGAATGGAATACCTTTCACATCACCATGATTGGTGAGAAGGTCAGTGTTGAGTTGAATGGTGTTTTGGTGACAGACAATGTGGTCTTGGAAAATTATTGGGACAGGAAAATACCCATTTTCATCAAAGAACAGATTGAGTTGCAGGCCCATGGAACCTATGTGGCCTACAGGAATATTTTTGTCAGGGAAATTCCCGGTAACCTCAGTTCAGTGTTGAGCGATGAGGAAAAGCAGCAAGGTTTTGACATGTTGTTTGATGGCAGCAACCTCAACAATTGGATCGGCAACAAAACAGGGTACCTCGTTGAAAATGGAACCATGGTGGTCAATCCTGCTGGAGGTAGTGGAGGTAATCTTTATACTGCTAAAGAGTATGGTGATTTTGAATACAGGTTTGAATTCCAGTTGACTCCGGGCGCCAACAATGGCCTTGGCATCCGTACGCCAACTGAAGGTGATGCAGCCTATGTTGGGATGGAATTGCAAATCCTGGACAACGAAGCAGACATCTACAAAAACCTGAATGCATACCAATACCACGGGTCGGTATATGGCGTGATTCCCGCAAAAAGGGGATTTCTCAAGCCTACCGGTGAGTGGAATGAAGAAGTAGTGGTTGCCAAAGGATCAAAAATAAAAGTCATCCTTAATGGGCAAGTGATCATGGAGGGAGACATCAAGGAAGCGTCTAAAAACGGAACTGCAGATCACAAAGATCATCCGGGGCTCCACAATCCCAAGGGCCATATTGGTTTTCTCGGCCACGGATCAGTTGTGCGGTTCCGGAATATCAGGGTGAAGACGTTGTAAATCTATCAGCATATGCACAAGTTCATTCTTTTTTCTTTGTTGGTTTTAAACCTGTCTCTTGGATTTTCTCAAAGCATCACAGGAGCATGGACCAGGAACCTTGACACTGCTGTACAGTATATGACGGTGGTTGACAATTATTTTACTGTAGCAACTTTCAATCTGGAAGGGAAAAAATTCATCAGTACCAGGGGTGGAACCGCCAGGATGGAGAATGGGAAAATGTCAGGTACAATTGAATTCAATACCGTTGATAGGGCTGAAGTGAAATCAACCTACAGCTATGAGGTAAAGCGAAAAGAGAATACCCTGATGCTTCCATTGGAGGGCAATGCAAAAAAATGGATGAAAGTTGATGACGCAACTGAATCCCTTGCAGGAAACTGGAGAATCACCGGAAGGGAGCAGGCTGGCGCCATGACACCCATCAAGCCTGCTGCAAGAAAGACCATCAAGATTCTTTCGGGAACCAGGTTTCAGTGGATTGCCATCAACATGGAAACAGGAGAATTTTTTGGTACCGGTGGCGGACAGTATGGTTTCAAAGATGGAACCTATACGGAAAACATTGAATTCTTCTCCCGCGATGCAAGCCGCGTAGGGGCATCACTCAGCTTCAAAGCTGAAATCAGCAATGGCGAATGGCACCATTCCGGCCTGAGTTCCAAAGGCGAAAAAATCCATGAAGTTTGGAGCAGGAAATAGCGGTTTAGATAAAAAATTTTTTACCCTTGAAGAGGTTGAAGTCGGCCTTCGGCCTGTTGAAGGGGTTTAAGTAAAACAGCCTTCAGTTTCTTAAACCTCTCCAACCTATGGTTGGCAAGCTCAACTTCTCTCAACCTCTCTAAACAACTTCAACCTCCTCAACCCTCTGCCTTCGGCAGATTTACCAACCTCTGGTTGGCAAGTTCAACTATTTCAATCCAATCCCCAACTCCTTCAACTGAGATGCATCAATAGAAGATGGTGCATCAAGCATCACATCACGGCCTGAATTGTTCTTCGGGAAGGCAATAAAATCGCGGATGCTCTCGCTTCCTCCGAGGATAGAACAGAGCCTGTCAAAACCAAAAGCGATTCCACCATGGGGTGGAGCACCATATTCAAAAGCGCCCAGCAGGAATCCGAATTTGTGCAGGGCTTCTTCCTCACTCATGCCGAGGGCAGCAAACATTTTTTCTTGTAATTCGCGCTGGAAAATCCTGATCGAACCACCACCAATCTCATTGCCGTTCAATACCATGTCGTAGGCATTGGCCTTGATCTGTGCATAAGGATGCGAAAGATAATTCGCCGCATCATGGATCGCCGGATCGTTCTCAATCATGGTCTGGATCTGTGAAGGTTTGGGTGATGTGAACGGATGATGCCTGGCCACCCAGCGGTTCTCTTCTTCAGCATATTCGAACAATGGGAAATCCAATACCCATAACAATTTGAATTCATCTTCCTTGCGCAGGCCTAGTTGCTTGCCCATTTCAAGCCTAAGCTCGCTGGTGGCTTTTCTAGTCCTTTCCTCGGCTCCAGCCAGAATTAGGATAACATCACCTTTGTTGGCGCCAGCAGCGTCTGCAATAGCCTTTAAACGGTCTTCAGCATAGAATTTGTCGATGCTACTCTTCAGGGTTCCATCCTCATTGTACCTGATGTAGGCCAATCCTTTCATGCCAATCTGAGGCCGCTTTACCCATTCAGTCAATTCATCCAGTTGTTTTCTGGTAAATGCAGCGCCACCTGGCACTGCAATGGCCATCACAGACTCAGCAGCATCAAAAACAACAAATCCAGCATCATTGATCAGGGCAGCATGATCCACCTTGTTGAAGAAAACGGTTGAAGGTTTTTTCAGGGTGCAGATCTTCATGCCAAAACGGATATCAGGCTTATCGTTGCCAAACTGCCACATGGCATCTTCCCAGCTCATGCGTTCCACTACACCGGTATAATCAATGTTTTTAACATCCTTGAAAATCCGCTTGATCAGGGTCTCGAACATGTTCAGGATATCCTCCTGCTCAACAAAGGCCATTTCACAGTCTATCTGTGTGAATTCAGGCTGTCTGTCAGCCCTCAAATCTTCATCCCTGAAGCATTTCACGATTTGGTAGTAACGGTCATATCCACTCACCATCAGGAGTTGCTTGAAGGTTTGGGGAGACTGGGGAAGGGCATAAAACTGTCCCTGGTTCATTCTGGAAGGAACCACAAAATCCCTTGCACCCTCAGGGGTAGACTTGATCAGGAATGGGGTTTCGATATCCATGAATGCATTTTCATGCAGGAAATTTCTTGCAGATCGGTTGACGGCGTAGCGCAGTTCAAGATTCTTTTTGACGGCATTCCTTCTTAAATCCAGGTACCTGTATTTCATTCGGATATCATCACCACCATCGGTATCATCCTGGATGGTGAAGGGTGGTACGGCTGATTTATTCAAAATGGTGAATTCGCTGACTTCCAACTCAATTTCACCGGTGGGAATGGCGAGGTTCTTGTTGCTACGCTCAATGATATTCCCCTTGGCCTGCAAAACAAACTCCCTGCCCAAAGGATTTTCATCCAGTTGCTGGTTGAACCCTTCATTGAAAACCAATTGGGTGATGCCGTAGCGATCACGAAGGTCTACAAAGGTGATGGCGCCGAATTTCCTGACTGTCTGCACCCATCCTGCCAAGGTAATTGATGAACCTGCGTGCTCGAGCCTGAGTTCTCCACATGTATGCGATCTGAACATATTGATTGATTTGTTGAGGCCTTGAATAAGGGCTCAAAGATACTTCAAGGTCTGCATTTTTGGCCAGATTAGTTGTGGCCTTTGGCTTCCATTTCCTGGATGACCTTTTTTGTCTGTTGCTGAACCTGTTCTTCCATCCCTGGTTTATGCATGTATACCAGGTAATAATATCCCAGGATCAACAAACCTATGCCAAAAGGCAGAACAGAGAATTGCCTCAACCCATAGGGGCCGATGAGGTTAACATCCCAGCCAAAAAACTCTCCAATCATCCATGTGCAGTTGGCCGTGATCCAAAAATTAATGGCAAGGTTGTGCAGCAGCTCTGCGGTGATTTTTCTGGTCTGGTAAGTGATCAACATGGCCACCAGCATGGTAGGGACGATCATGATCAAGGCAGGAAACTTGAGGTCCAATGCCCAGCATGCATCCTTGATCAGCCACAGTAAAATGTGGAGGTTCTCAACCCTTCTGAATTTATAAGGAATATGATAAAGAGTAGGCTTGCTCATGTTCGTCGGAGGAAAATTATTTTCCTGCCATTGCTGCTGCCATGGTCTTGCCAATGTCAGCAGGGCTGTCTACAACATGGATGCCACACTCGCGCATGATTTTCATTTTGGCTTCTGCCGTATCATCAGAACCTCCGATGATGGCACCTGCATGGCCCATTCTTCTGCCGGGAGGGGCAGTCTGGCCTGCGATGAATCCAACAACAGGCTTGGTGCCATGTTCTTTGATCCAGCGTGCCGCTTCGGCTTCCATGCCACCACCAATTTCTCCGATCATGACAATGCCATGGGTTTCAGGATCGTTCATGAGCAATTCAACCGCATCGCGGGTGGGGGTTCCAATGATGGGGTCGCCACCAATTCCAATGGCTGTGGTTACGCCAAGACCTGCCTTGGCAATCTGGTCTGCCGCTTCATATGTGAGGGTACCAGATTTTGAGACGATACCTATATTACCTTTTTTGAAGATGAAGCCAGGCATGATGCCCACCTTGCATTCATCGGCTGTGATAACACCCGGACAGTTTGGCCCAATCAGCCTTGTTGTTTTGCCCTGGAGATAATTTTTTACCTTGACCATGTCCTGCACCGGAATGCCTTCTGTGATACAAACCACCAGTGATATTCCTGCTTCTGCAGCTTCCATGATGGCATCTCCGGCAAATGCTGGAGGCACAAAAATGATGCTTACATCAGCTCCAGTTTGTTGAACAGCGTCTGCAACAGTATTGAAAACCGGCCTGTCAAGATGGGAGCTTCCTCCTTTGCCAGGGGTAACACCACCTACAACCTGGGTACCGTATTCAATCATTTGTGTTGCATGAAATGTGCCTTCAGTACCGGTAAAACCCTGTACAATGATCTTGGATGACTTGTTCACTAAAACTGACATGGTAAAGATGTTTATTTTGGTGGGGCGAAGATAATAAAAAGAGGCGATGGAGCAGGTGCTGATGCTAGGAATGTTTAAATATTATCTCAATTGCATTGAAGAAGGGGAGGGCTAGCCATTTAGCAGCTGGTCCATGTTCCTTTTTTCATCAATTTTTCCGCTTACCTCCAGCATTCTCATGTCCTTTGCATCTTTCAAAAAATCTGATGCAAAGATAAAGCTGTTCAATTTTTCGTTTTTGCTGAAAATGATTTCCTTGCTGTTCCCTTCCCATTCTTTTTTGCCCTGGTACATATAAAGGATCCTGTCTCCAATTTCCATCACGCTGTTCATGTCATGGGTATTGATGACGGTGGTGATATTGTATTCTGTAGTGATTTCCCTGATCAGTTTGTCAATTACAAGGGATGTTTGTGGATCAAGCCCTGAATTCGGTTCATCACAAAAAAGATATTGGGGATTGAGCACAATTGATCGTGCAATACCCACCCTTTTTTTCATTCCTCCACTGATCTCTGCAGGAAATTTTTTGTGTGCGCCATTCAGGTTTACCCGGTCCAGCACCATGTCAACCCTTTTCTGTTTTTCAGCCCTTGTATCATGGCTGAACATGTCCAAAGGAAACATGATGTTTTGCTCAACAGTCTTGCTGTCAAAAAGCGCGGATCCTTGAAAAAGCATGCCGATTTTTCTGCGCATGATTTTTTTTGCTTCATCATTCATGTGGCTGAAATTCTCTCCATCATACATGATTTCACCTGCATCAGGAGTAATCAATCCGACCAGGCATTTCATCAACACAGTTTTTCCACTGCCACTGGCACCAATGATCAGGTTGCATTTCCCTGTTTCAAATTCAGCTGAAACGCCTTCTATGACTGGTTTGTCTGAAAATCCCTTGGCTATATTGGTAATGGATATCATGGTTCAATTTTAAAGGAGCACTGCCGCCAACACATAATCTGCCAGCAGGATGATGATACAACTGGACACTACAGCCGTGGTGCTGGCCCTTCCAATTTCCAGTGCACCACCTTTTACATTGTAGCCAAAATAAGCGGGGATGGCTGTAATAATAAAAGCAAAAGTATAGGCTTTGACCAAGGCAAATTTAACATTGTAAGGTACAAATGCTTCTACCAATCCACGGTCAAAAACTTCATGGGGTAAAATGCCAGTTACTTCTCCCACAAAACGCCCACCCCAGATGCCCAGGGTCATGGCAAGAATAACAAGCAAGGGAATGGTAATCAGTGCCGCTAAAATTTTGGGCAATACAAGGTAAGCCTTGGTGTTGATACCCATGATTTCCAACGCGTCTATTTGTTCACTGACCCGCATGTTGCCCAGTTCGCTTGAAATTTTACTCCCTACAACACCGGCCAACACCACACAGGTAATGGTAGGGGCAAATTCAAGGATGACAGTGTCTCTTACAATCTGTGCTATGACAGAACGGGGGATGATTGGACTGATAAACTGGTAGGCAGTTTGAAGCGTTGATACAGCGCCAATAAAGACTGAAACAATGCTGACAATTCCCAAGGAACCAATGCCAAGTTCAACACACTGGTGCATCAGCTCTTTCCAATACATCCTCCAGTTCTCGGGCTTGGTGAACATGCCTTTGAGCATCAGAATAAATTCTCCAAACCTTGTGAATATTTTCATGGTTTGACTGCTTTCTTCATTTTATATTGTGCATCAATTACGGCAATCATCACCATGTTCAATATGCTTCTTGTTGATGATCCCAGCTGCAATACGTGAACAGGTTTTTTCAACCCAAGCAATACTGGACCAATCGCATCCGCTTCACCAACTTCCTGCAACAGATTGTAAGCTATGTTACCCGCACTCAGGTTCGGGAAAATCAATGTGTTCACATTTCCGTTGTCTACCAGTTCTGAGAATGGATAATTCTCGCGCAGGATTTCCTTGTTGAACGCAACAATACCCTGCACCTCTCCATCTACAATCAGGGATGGATTTCTTTGTTTTACAATGGCCCTTGCATTGCGAACGGTAACAGCTTCGGGCGTATCACTGCTGCCAAAGTTTGAATAACTCAACATGGCAATCCTTGGCGTGATGCCCAGGCTTTTCACCTCTTTTGCAACAAGCAAGGTAATGTCTGCTAGCTCTTCAGCTGTCGGATTGAAATTAACCGTGGTATCTGCAAGGAACAAGGGTCCTTTTTTGGTCAGCATGATGTACATGCCTGCAATTTTCTTTACACCATCCTCTGTTCCTATGATTTGGATCGCTGGTCTTATGGTATCTGGATAGTTTCTGCTTAATCCGGAGATCATGGCATCTGCATCTCCGGTTTCCACCATCATGCAACCAAAATGATTGCGGTCTTTCATGAGTTTTCCCGCTTCATATTTGTTGATGCCCCTGCGTTGTCTTTTCATGAAAAAGTTATCTGCATATTCCTTGCGTTTCTTGACCACGTCTTCACTCTTGGGATTGATGATGTCCATTCCCTCAATGGTGATGTTGTTGATTTCGGCAATGTCGTGGATGATGTCGGGATTTCCCAGCAGGATGGGAATGGCAATGCCCTCGTCCAAGGCGATTTGAGCGGCTTTTAACACTTTTGCATTTTCGGCATCTGCAAATACAACCCGCTTGGGATCTTTTCTGGCCTTGCTTCCCAATGCCCTGATCAGTTGGTTGTCTATGCCCAACCGCTTGTTCAATTCAATTTCGTAAGCATCCCAGTCGGTGATTGATTTTTTGGCAACGCCACTCTCCATGGCCGCTTTTGCCACGGCAGGTGAAATGGTGCTGATAAGCCGGGGATCCAATGGTTTTGGTATGATGTAATTGGGGCCAAAGGCGATGGCAGATTCATTGTAGGCCATGTTGACAATATCGGGCACTGCTGTTTTGGTGAGTTCGGCAAGCGCTTTTACGGCAGCCAGTTTCATGGCCTCATTGATTTGAGTTGCCCTTACATCCAGTGCGCCCCTGAAAATATAGGGGAAGCCCAAAACATTGTTTACCTGGTTGGGATAATCAGACCTTCCGGTTGCCATGATGATGTCAGTTCTGATACCAGTGGCATCTTCCCAGGTGATTTCTGGATCAGGGTTTGCCATGGCAAATACGATTGGTCTTGGGGCCATTTTGGCCACCATTTCCTTCCTGACCACATTGCCCTTGCTCAAGCCAATGAATACATCAGCACCTTCGAATGCCTCATCAAGGGAGAGGTCTTTTCTATCAACAGCAAACCTTGATTTTCTTTCGTCAAGATCAGTTCGGTCTTTTCTGATCAACCCTTTTGAGTCAAACATCCAAATGTTTTCCCGCTTGGCCCCAAGGGCTTCATAAAGATCTATACAGGCCATGGCAGCAGCACCTGCACCATTGACAAGGATGATGATTTCATCAATCTTTTTTTCTTGCAGCTCCAGTGCATTGAGCAATGCTGCAGCACTGATGATGGCTGTACCATGCTGGTCGTCATGCATGATGGGAATGTTCATCTCTTCCTTCAGCCTTTGCTCAATATAAAAACATTCCGGGGCCTTGATGTCTTCGAGGTTGACACCGCCAAAGGTGGGTTGCAATGCTTTGACAATCTCCACAAATTTGACCGGATCTTTTTCGTTGATTTCAATATCAAATACATCGATATCTGCAAAGATTTTGAAGAGTACGCCTTTTCCCTCCATCACAGGCTTACCAGCCTCAGGGCCAATATCGCCAAGACCGAGTACTGCAGTTCCGTTGCTGATTACCGCCACCAGATTGCCTTTGGCAGTATATTTATAAACATTTTCAATGTCATGAAATATTTCCATGCAAGGTTCCGCAACCCCCGGAGAGTAAGCCAAAGATAGATCCCGCTGGGTTTTGGCCTCTTTGGTTGGAATCACTTCAATTTTTCCAGGCCTTCCCTTTGCATGGTACTCAAGCGCCTGTTCTCTTCTCAAATCTTTTTTTTGCATAAATTATTTTAATTTATTCTAATCTCTTCAACCCCTCTGACTTCGGCAGACAGGTTCAACCCCTTCAACCTCTCACCCCCAAATACGCCATCATCGCCATGCCGGTTTGAATGGCAGATTCATCAATGTTAAACGTTGGTGTATGAACGCCAGATACAATGCCCAAAGCCTTGTTGCCAGTGCCGAGCCTGTAAAAGCATCCTGGTATTTTCTGTGAATAATAGCCAAAATCTTCTGCGCCCATGCTCAATTCTGTTTCTTCCACCATTTCATTTCCAATCATCTCCTCCGCCAATGACCTTGCATGTTGGGTCAGTGCATGATCATTCACAACTGAAGGATAGCCTACGCTGATCTCCAGTTCCACTTCTGCTCCACAAGCCTTGCCTACTTGCTCTACAATCTCCCGGATGCGGCGATGGGCTTCAAAACGCCAGCCTTCATCCATGGCGCGGAAAGTACCCATCATTTTCAGTTCCGATGGGATAACGTTCGTTGTATATCCTCCCTGCATCGAACAAATCGACAGCACAGATGGGGAGAAAGGGTTGTTGTTTCTGCTGACCACCTGTTGCAAAGCAACCACAATCTGTGAAGCAGTGAGCACGGTATCAGCTGTCAGGTAAGGTTTTGCGGCATGGCCTCCTTTGCTCTTGACGGTGATGTACAATTCATCTGCACTGGCCATCACTTTACCGGAGGCAAAACTCATCTTTCCAATTTCCAACAGCGGATGCACGTGCAATCCAAAAATAGAAGCAGGTGCAGGGTTTTCAAGCACGCCTTCATTGATCAGCAAGCTGGCGCCCCCGGGATTTTTTTCTTCTCCAGGTTGGAAAATAAGTTTTACAGTTCCATCCCATTCATCCCTCAATTCATGCAAGATACGGGCTGCTCCCAACAGGCAGGTGGTATGCACATCATGGCCGCAGGCATGCATGACACCGGGGATGGTGGATGCATACGGTACATCATTCTCTTCCTGGATTGGCAAGGCATCCATGTCTGCCCTGAGGGCAATGACACGCTTGGATCGCTTTCCCTCAATTATACCAATGACACCCGTTTCGGCCATCACTGTGAAAGGGATGCCGAGATGGGTGAGGTGGTCGCGTACAAATTTTGATGTATTGTATTCCTTGTAACTCAGTTCAGGATGGGCATGCAAATGGTGCCGGATAGCACGGTACTCTTCAAAGTATTGGGCAGATAGCTGTTTGATTTTTTCTCTCAGCATGTTGAATTCATTAAAAATTTTCAGCTTCCTGTTTTTCTCCCTTCACCTCCACCTGAGATGGAATGATGATGAGGTTCTCTCCAAAAGCCAGTGCCAGCTCTTTTTTCATCAGCTCTGCTTCCTTCATCGTTCTGAAGTTACCGAATTGTAATTTGAAATTGGGGGACTGGTAAAACAGGTATGATTTTTGGTCGGGGTACATTTTCAATAACCTTGATTTGCCATCTATGGCGAGGTCCCTTTTATTCGTACTGATCACCAGGATCCTGAATCCAGGTTCAAGTGTTGTCCTGATCCTTAGTGCCTGTTTGTTCAGTTCAATTTGTTTGTCCACCAGTTTGTCCACCCTTGGATCCCTCTTCACATAAGCGCTTTTGGCAAATTGTGCATGTGCTGATACACCCAGTGCCATAAAGAATGCCAGAAGATACAAATTGAGTGATCTGAACATGTTGGTTTGTTGTTGATGTTCTCTTACTCTGCGTCACGACCATGACAGGCCTTGAATTTTTTTCCACTGCCACAAGGACAAGGATCATTCCTGCCAACTTTGGGTCCAACCCTCACCGGTTCCTGTTTTGATGCCTCAGAAGGATCATGGTACTGGTTGTCTCCCTCGTCCAATGCTGGAGCACCTGTTGCAGACAGTTCATCCTTTCTCACTTTCATCCTGCTCATGTCTGTTCTGCTTTCTCTGCCTTCTTTGAGTCCAGCCCCTGAATTTTCAACAGGAAGTGAGGCATGGCAGAGGAAAGAAACGATATCCTTGTTTACTTCGGCATCCATTTCAGAGAAGAGCTGGAAAGCAGTTTGCTTGTAAATGACCAGTGGATCTTTCTGCTCATACACAGCCGTTTGCACACTTTGCTTCAGGTCATCCATTGCCCTGAGGTGCTCTTTCCAGGTATCATCGATGATGGCAAGGGTGATGGTTTTTTCAAGGGATGAAACCAGTTCCATGCCCTTGCTGCTGATGGTCTTGTCCAGGTTGGTCAGCGCATTGATGGTCTTTTTGCCATCTGTGAAAGGAACCACCACATTGACAATATGGTTTCCTTGTGTAGTGCGTACATTCTGGAATACAGGCAATGATTGTTTGGCCAAAAGCATTTTTTTGGCGGTATACTGTTCAATGGCCTCTTTGTACAATTGTTCCGTCAGTTCATTGGTATTGCCTTTTTCAAGGGCTTCCTTGGAAATGGCGGTTTCTACACTGAAATGCAGGATGGCAGAAAGCTTGAAGCCCTCATGGTCATTGCTTCCTGCAAATTGGTTGATGACATTGGCGGCAACAGCATAATAGGCATTGTCGAGGTCAAGGGCCAGCCTTTCTCCAAACAGCGCATGCTGTCTTTTGCCGTAAATGACACTGCGCTGCTTGTTCATCACATCATCATATTCCAGCAAACGTTTTCTGATGCCAAAATTGTTTTCTTCTACTTTTTTCTGTGCACGTTCGATGCTTTTTGTGATCATGCTGTGCTGGATCACTTCCCCTTCCTTGTAGCCCATCCGGTCCATCAGGGAGGCAATGCGGTCACTACCAAACATGCGCATGAGATCATCTTCCAGGGAAACGTAAAATTGGGATGATCCCGGATCACCCTGACGACCCGCCCGACCACGCAACTGCCTGTCTACACGACGGCTTTCATGCCTTTCTGTACCAATAATGGCAAGGCCTCCGGCTTCTTTGACGCCAGGCCCCAGTTTGATATCTGTTCCCCTTCCCGCCATGTTGGTGGCGATGGTTACGTTGCCTGCCAAGCCTGCTTCAGCCACCACCTGGGCTTCCTTGGCATGTTGTTTGGCGTTCAATACATTGTGTGGGATTTTTTTCTGCTGCAACATCCTGCCCAACAACTCAGACACTTCTACTGAAGTAGTTCCCACCAGTACTGGCCGGCCTGCTTCACGGAGTTGTTCAATTTCATCGATCACCGCCTTGAATTTTTCACGCTTGGTCTTGAACACCAGGTCTTCCTGGTCTTTTCTGGTCATTTGCAGGTTGGTAGGAATGGTTACCACATCCAACTTGTAAATGTTCCACAATTCCGCTGCTTCTGTTTCCGCTGTTCCGGTCATACCGGCCAGCTTATGGTACATCCTGAAATAGTTCTGAAGGGTAACAGTGGCATAGGTTTGGGTGGCTGCTTCAATCTTCACATTTTCCTTGGCTTCAATGGCCTGGTGAAGCCCGTCGGAGTATCTCCTGCCTTCCATGATCCTGCCCGTCTGCTCGTCAACAATCTTGACGGCACCGTCCATGACCACATATTCGATATCCTTATCGAAAAGGGTATAGGCTTTCAGCAATTGCTGTATGGTATGGATCCTGTCTGCCTTGGAAGAATAATCCTGGAGCAGTCCCTCTTTCATGGCCAGTTTCTCGTCAGCAGTGGATGCGGCCTTTTCAATCTCTGCAATGGCAAGACTCAGGTCGGGGAGGACAAAGAAATTCGGATCCTCTCCGCCTTTGGTGATGAATTGCAACCCCTTGTCTGTCAATTCAACCTGGTTGTTCTTTTCATCAATGTGGAAGTAGAGTTCCTCATCCACCTCAGGCATGTGTTTTTGCTGTTCTGCCAGGTAATAGTTTTCTGATTTTTGCAGTTTTACCTTGATACCTGGTTCACTGAGGAACTTGATGAGGGCCGTATTTTTAGGAAGTCCACGGTATGCGCGCATCAGCTGGAGTCCGCCATCCTGAGGACCATCCTTTCCTTCTGCAATCATTTTTTTGGCATCCTGGAGGGATTTCAATACCACCTGCTTCTGTACGTCAACCAGTTGCTGGATCTTGGGTTTGTGGATATGAAATTGCTGATCATCTCCTCTGGGAACAGGGCCTGAAATAATCAGTGGTGTTCTGGCATCATCAATCAACACACTATCCACCTCATCTACCATGGCAAAATGATGTTTGCGCTGTACCATCTCATCCGGAGTGTGGACCATGTTATCCCTCAGGTAATCAAATCCAAATTCATTGTTGGTGCCATAGGTGATATCCGCCTGATAGGCCTTTCTTCTGGCGTCTGAGTGTGGCTGGTGCTTGTCTATGCAATCCACGGTCAATCCCAACCACTCAAACAAGGTTCCATTCCATTCAGAGTCACGTTTGGCCAGGTAATCGTTAACGGTTACAATGTGCACCCCTTCTCCGGCAAGTGCATTGAGGTAGGCTGGCAGGGTCGAGACAAGGGTCTTTCCCTCACCGGTGGCCATCTCTGCAATCTTACCCGAATGCAAAACAGCCCCACCAATCAACTGAACATCATAGTGAACCATGTTCCAGTTCACCAGGCTTCCTGCGGCCATCCAGCTGGTTTTGAAAGTAGACTGGTCTCCATTGATGGTGATATAGTCTTTCCTTACCCCCAGTTCGCGGTCGAGTTCGGTAGCGGTGGAGGTAAGCGCTTCATTTTCCTTGAAGCGCCGTCCGGCCTCTTTTACCAGGGCAAACGCCTCGGGAAGAATATCTTTCAAGGCATCCTCTATCTTTTCATTGCGTGTTTTTTTGAGTGCATCAACCTCTTTGTATAAATCGTCCCTTCCCAGGATATCTTCAACAGAAAGTTGATCTGCCTGCAGGGTTAAGGCATTGATATTGTTGTCGATTTCAGTCAGCGAAACCTTGATTCTTGACTTGAATTCGCTTGTTTTCGACCTGAGGGCATCATTGCTCAGTGCCTGGTATGAAGCGAAATGTTCATTGATTTTTTGAACAAGCGGACGAATTTCCTTGACGTCTTTTTCTGATTTGCTGCCTCCGAATAATCCCGATATGAATTTAAACATGTTATTCTGTTCTTGCTATGGGCCAAAATTAATCCTTTTTGACCACTTGTTGACCCACCCTCGTCTGCCTTGAACTTTAATTATTTGATTGAGGTTAATTTGTTTTAACAATTTTTGACCGAAGGTGTTTAAGTACCTTTGGCATCCAATTCCACGAATACAATCATATGAGCAGATTTTTTAAGTTGTTTTTAGCGTCTTTGGTTATTTCTTTCAGTGCATTTTCACAGGATGGCTTTCAGGTCAATGGCCGTTTGGTCGATACACTGGGCAATCCCATCGCAAGGGCTACCGTAGGTGTATACATCGCTGGGGCCAAAGATACGATCAAGACAGTGTCCAATAATGTCGGTTTTTTTCTCGTTAAGGGAATCCCCCAACGCAAATTTGTGCTGATGGTGACCAGTGTCGGGTACGGCACCAACCTTAAGGCACTTTCAATTCCAGAAGGTGAAGAGGTGCTGAAACTGGAGAATTACAAGTTGTATCCCGAATACAGCTCCCTGCAGGAGATTGTCATTTCTACTCCTCCGATCATTGTAAAAGAAGATACAGTCGAATACAAGGCGGATTCTTTCAGGATGAAGCCCAATGCCATGGTGGAAGATCTTTTGAAAAAAATGCCGGGCATTGAGGTGGACAAGAACGGAAATATCACCGCACAGGGTAAATCAGTGAGCAAGGTAAGGGTAAACGGAAAGGATTTCTTTAGTGGAGACCCCAAGGCGGCAACACAACAGCTGTCTGCAGACATGATTGACAAGGTTCAGGTAATCGATGATTACGGAGACTTGGCCAATATTTCTGGCATTAAAGATGGAGAGCCAGACAAGATCATCAACCTTCAATTGAAGAAAGACCGGAACAAGGGGATTTTCAGCCGTACCTCGGTTGGAGCAGGCTCAAGCGACAGGTATGCACTGGGTACCAATGTCAACTTTTTCAACAACAACAAACAGGTTTCCGTGTTCGGCGGGGCCAACAACAACAATACCAGCACCTTCAATTTTGATGGCAGTGGCGGTGGTGGAAGTTCCGGCGGCGGTGGCCGTGGATTCCAGGTACGGGTTGGCGGAAACGCTCAAGGTGGTTTCGGCGGTGATGAGGGATTGAGGATTGCCAATTCACTGGGGGTTAATTTTAGGAATGACCTTGCCGATAAAAAAGGTTCCATATATGGAAACTACAGCTATTCTACCCGTGAAACAGATGTTCAGCAGGATGTTGCCTCCCAAAACTTTTTCCAGAACACCAAATTCCTGAACCACCAGGTAAGCTCATCCCTCAGCAATTCCAAGAGCCATAGGGCTTCCCTGAATTTTGAGTGGAATGTTGACTCTTTTAATTATGTCAAATTCATTCCTGAATTTACCACACGGGCCTCCACCAGCGCCTCAAATTCATTGTTTGACTATATCCGCAACAACCTGGATACAACCAGCAAGGGCAGTAATATCAACAAATCAACCTCAGTTGCACCCAATTTCTCTGGAAACCTGCTTTTTAACCACAAATTCAGAAAGCCCGGCAGGAATCTTTCCGTGAACATCACCGGAGGCTATAATTCAACTGACGGCGAATCCAATCGAATCAACGAAACCAAAAACTTTGTACCAGTTCGGTCTTCCAATATTCTCAACCAGAATGTTTTCACTGACAACAATGCAGACAATTTCAGCATCCGGTTCAATTATTCCGAACCCTTGATGAAGGGTCGCTTCCTTGACCTGATCTACCAATATGGCCAGTCATTCAACAGCAATGACAGGGCTACCTACTTGGTTGATCCGCTGGGCATTGAAACATTTTCGACCACCCTCAGCAATGCATTTGAAACCGATTTCTTGAGGCAGCGTATGGGCGCAAACCTGAGAACTGTCAAGAAGAAGTATAATTATACCATAGGGATGAACGCCCAGCCCATCAACCAAAAAGGGTATTCTGTTTCCCAAGACAGTGCCTATACCCCCATCAAGCGTTTAAATCTGTTGCCATCTGCGAACTTTGCCTATAACTTTACAAGGAACAAGACCCTGCGTTTCTTCTACAATGGAGATGCCAACCAGCCAAGCTTTACACAGCTTCAGCCGGTGAAAGACGTTTCCAACCCCCAGTATCAAACGCTGGGCAATCCTAACCTGAAGCCTGCAATCGCACATATTTTCAGTACATCTTTCAATAACCTGAACTTCCTGACTGGTCAAACCTTCTTTATAGGAGCCAATTACAACTTCACCAACAACCAAATCGTCAACAACACGAGCAGGGTGGGCGGCAACGGAAGCCAGCTCACTACGTTTGAGAATGTAGACGGCAATTATACGGCGAGTGGATTCTACAACTTCAGCAAGCCCTGGAAAAACCGTACCTATATTGTTTCATTCAACGGAACGGCCGCATACAGCAACAATATTTCCCTGATAGAAAGCCAAAAGAATGTAGGCAGGAACCTGCTTTTGGCTCAGGGTATGAAATTTGAGTTCAACTGGAAAGAGTGGCTGGAGATCGATTTTGGCGGACGGTATGGCCTGAACAGGGTGAGGTATTCTTTGCCTGGACAGCAAAATGTTGATTATGGCAGCTGGACCCTCACCAACAACATGCGCATCGACATCCCAGGTGGCTGGGTATTCAGGAGTGATTTGGAATACATCATCAACCGCGGACTTTCCACCAGTTTGAACCAGAACATTGCTTTGTTGAATTCTTCCTTCGAGAAAACCATTTTCAAGAAGAAGAATGGCATATTCCGTATATCAGGATATGATATTTTCAAGCAGAACACTTCGATTGCCAGAACCATCAACGGCAACAACATTGTTGATACCCGCGTCAACAGGCTTACCCGCTATTTCCTAATGACCTTTATTTACAGGTTCAACAAGTTCACCGCTGCCCAAACCAGCGGTGGTTCACAGTCTGGCGGGATGATGCGCACAGAGGGGAGGTCATTTTAATTCAACGAGCAGAAAAATTTAATACAAAACTCCTCCCCATCGGGAGGAGTTTTTTTATGCAGCACCATCATTAAATACCATAAAACATAAACAACAGATAATCAGTTCCATGTCATAGGCCAGTAATATACCAGAGGATATGTTTACCGCAACCAATCCCAATCCTCTGATCAACCTCATTTCTCATTCAAAATAAAATGCATGAATAAGGTTGTAGTATTTTTTCTGGCAATGACTTTTACCCTTTCTGTTTCTTCTCAGGTTCGTCTCAATGAAATGTTTCCGGCCAACAATGGACAAAACAAACAGTGGATTGAGCTGTTTTCTTCGGGTGCGCCCCTTTCAAATTATACCCTGGCCATACGGTATAAACTGAACACAACAGATTCCGGATTCTATCTGATGAGCTTTTCCGGTACTGCCAATGCCAACAATTATTTTGTTGTTGAGAACAATGGCAATGTCAACTGGATCAATACATCGCAGGTAAAAAAAATCAGTTGGGCAGGGGTGACACAGGTACTCACGGTGGCAGAATCAAATCAAATATTCCAATCTTCAGGCGAAAATTTCATTTTTTTGGTGAAGTATAACAAAGTGGTGGATGTATTGGTTACAGGGGTTTCCGGTGGGGCAACTCCTTATCTCAAAGCACAATCTGCCATCAATACATGGACGTCGTTCTCTGCTCCCTTAGGTATTAACCTGGATGGTTTTACTGTGGCATTCAATAATATTCAGTTGACCAACCTGAATGCACCCAACCAAAGTGCGGGTGCTGGCAGTTCTTTTTCATTTATTTATTCTCTCGGTGGCTGCTCGGCAGATTACCCTTGGATAAAAACCTCATCAGAAACAAAGGGAACGTTGAATTCGGGCTCATCAACACCCCAGTTTGATTATTGGGAAGCAGCATACAAAATATCAAATGCATTCGCAAAACAAGCAGCTGATTTTTATGTGGTGACCAACAATCTAATCCCTAATGGGAGTCCGACCTTTGATTACGATGCCGCTGGAAGTCCAACAAAGCTTTATGTAAAGTATACTGTTTTAAACACCCTGATAACAGTTGCCTTGGCGAATCCTGTATTTTACATGTACTATGACAAAGGAGGATTAGACAACCTCCCCAATGGCGTGCTTGATGCCACAGATCCGGTAGTTGTTTCAGGAATGTCCAAAACACTTGAAACATCCAATACCATTTACCTCAATACTGTAATTGTTCCCGACATGTTTTATACCAATGCCCAGGGTTATCGCCAACTAAGGCCCTTTTTCCTGGTTTTGGTCAGCCAAAATTCTTGCTTTAAAACACAAGACATACTGATCGCTGAACAACTTATTGCCTTGCCGGTGACCCTTGGATCTTTTGATGTCAAACCAAGGGAGAATGGAAACCTGCTTCAATGGTCAAGTCTCTCAGAGTCCAATAACAAGGGTTTTGAAGTGCAGCAGTCTGTGGGCCATGCAAATGGTTTTATAACAATTGGTTTTGTGGATTCAAAAGCGAAAAATGGAAATAGCCAGGCGGAGATCCGGTATTCATTTGAAGATAAAACCCCAGTCAATGGAGCCGTTGTTTATTATCGCCTCAAGCAGATCGACATGGATGGAAAATCATCCTACAGTGACATTAAAACCATCAAGGCTGGAATGGGTAGCGCAGCATTACAGGTTTATCCCAATCCGAGCAGCGGATTCATTTCCATACAAACAGGTATTCAGGGTAAGCAGAAGCTTTTGCTGTTGGATCAGCAGGGCATGCTGGTGAGCAGTATGGATCATACCGCAGGCCCATTGAAAATACATGGATTGAAAACCGGAGTTTATGTGTTGAAATTGATGGGAGAGGGGGGTGAGATGATGACAAGGAAAATCATCGTTCAGTGATTGGCCGACATGAATAATTTTGATTTATTTTCATTGAATGGATTCACTTACGCATATTGTCCTTGGTGCCTGCATAGGAGAAATCATCCTTGACAAGAATGCAGGGCGCAAGGCCATGTTGTGGGGAGCCTTGGCCAACAGTGTTCCTGATATCGATTTTATTGCAGGCATGTGGATGCCTGTTTCTACTGAGTTGCTGGCGCACAGGGGGATTACCCATTCCTTTTTGTTTGCCATCATCAGCAGTTTTTTCCTTGCCCTGGTTGCGGCAAGGTGGCATAAGGCTGAACCCATCAGCCTGCGAAAATGGTTTTGGTTTTTTCTGATTGAAATTTCCTGCCATCTTTTGCTTGACGCGATGAACAACTATGGGATTGGGTGGTTTGAACCTTTCTCCTCCACCAGGATATCCTTTAATGTAATCTACGTGGCGGATCCACTTTTCAGCATCCTTCCTGCCATTGCTTTTGGCTTCCTTATTTTTTTGAGGACTGATCATACACATCGCTTGAAATGGGCCAGGGCAGGCATTTTTACAGCAATGCTTTACATGGGATTTGCGCTGTACAACAAGTATTCCATCAACCGAGATGTGAAGCAATATGCCGATGTGAACCTGGGGAGCAACAAGCCCTATTTTACGACACCAACCCTGCTCAACAACCTGCTATGGTTTGTGGTAATAGAAGACAGCGCTGGCTATCAGGTGGGTTATCGGTCCATTTTTGACAAGCCTGAAGACTTCTCTCTACACCATATCGAAAAAAGGGAAGACCTACTCAAGCCTGTGGCTGACCACAAGGAAGTCATGGAGTTAAAGCAATTCTCTCAGGGATATTATACAGTTGAGCAATGGAAGGATACACTCGTTTTCAATGACCTGCGATTTGGTCAGATCAATGGATGGCAGAACCCCAACAGCAGGTTTGCCTTTCATTATTACCTGAGCCACCCTGAAGACAATGACCTGATTGTACAACGCGGCAGGATGGCTGGTGTCAACATGGAATCAGCCAAAATCATGTGGAATAGGATGCTTGGGCGCAGATAAGGTTGAAGGGGTTGAAATCGCCTTCGGCTGTTGAAGAGGTTTAAGTATTTTCTTCAACCCCTTCAACCTTCATTAAATCCCCATCTTCCTCTTCAAATTGCTATCAATCGCATCCAGGAATTCTTCTGTATAAAGATAATGATCACCATGAACAACCTTGTTGCCATGGATACATACTGCCAGGTCTTTGGTCATCTTTCCTTCTTCCACTGTTTCAATACAAACGGCTTCGAGTGCATTTGCGAAATCAATCAGGGCTTGGTTCTCATCCAATTTACCACGGAAAGCCAATCCACGCGTCCATGCAAAAATGGAAGCGATGGGGTTGGTGCTGGTAGGCTTTCCTTTTTGATGGTCACGGTAGTGACGGGTAACTGTTCCATGAGCAGCTTCTGATTCCAT
Source organism: Chitinophagaceae bacterium (assembly GCA_947463105.1). Classification (GTDB taxonomy): domain Bacteria; phylum Bacteroidota; class Bacteroidia; order Chitinophagales; family Chitinophagaceae; genus Pollutibacter. Next base: position 7 of record CANHSD010000010.1, on the reverse strand, counting down.
GGTCTTT
>CANHSD010000009.1 GCA_947463105.1 Chitinophagaceae bacterium | reverse complement strand
TCCTGAATTCACCCAGCCTTCCTTGTAATATTGAAGGTACTCTGCAGTATTGAGGGTCTTTTGCTCATTCCTGATGTTATAATCGTTGGTACCCTGCTGATAGGTCAGGTTTACCTTGGCCTTACCGGGTTTACCATTTTTTGTGGTGATGAGCACAACACCATTGGCGGCCCTGGAACCATACAAAGAGGTGGCAGAGGCATCCTTCAGGATGGTTAGGCTTTGGATATCATTCGCGTTCAAACCCGCAATGGTATTGCTGTTCAGGCCGGAGATATCTCCACTCACTACCGGGATACCATCAATAACATAAAGCGGTGTTGCGGATGCATTGATGGATCCGATACCACGGATCCTGATGTTGGGAACACCGCCGGGCTGGCCAGAACCATTGGTAGACTGGACGCCGGAAACGTTTCCTTGAAGACTTTCCTGCACCGACGCATTGGGTGCACTTTCAATAGCTGAATTCTTTACTGTAGAAAGCGATCCGGTGAATGAACTTCTTTTCTGACTGCTATAGGCCACCACAAGTACTTCTGAAAGGTTGTTTTCAGATTCCTGCAGTGTGACAACAAGATCCCCACGGCCATCAGGCTTGGAAATGGTTCTTGAAATCATGCTAACGCTGGAAAATTCAAGGGACTGCCCCCTTTCGATGGTGATGCTGAAGCTACCATCATTCTTGGTTGTGGTTCCTTTTTTTGTTCCCACAACCTTCACTGTAACATTCTCCAAAGGAGTATTGTCCTTGGCATTGAAAACCTTACCTGAAACCTTTACCGTTTCTTTGGTGGCTTGGAATGGGCTGAAAGCCTCTGCTGAAACATGGCTCCAAATCGATTGGCCAATCATCAGCAATGCAAGAACCATCAATGGCTTGCAAAAGAATTTTTTTCTCATTGTCTGGTTAATTTTGTTTTTGGTTGACATTTCCTAAGGAAAAGAAACTTCCATCGACTGGAGGAACATTTCTACACTTTCGGAACTATGTGTGAAACTACTCATAATTACTATTTCAATCAGAAATTGTTCACAAAAAGTATAATTTCACTCCTCAAAATGAGCAAATGTTAAACACAATTTCCATGAAAAAATCATTTTTATCTGCTTTGTTGGTGTTATTTGTTGCCATTGCAATTGCACAACAACTTCCCATGGGTTCTTCTAGCATTGTGCATGAAAACAATGGAGAACCCCTTACCGTTTTCACATACAAGCCTGCCACATACAAGGATGGTCCTATCCTGGTGGTTTTCCATGGCGTAAAAAGGAATGCTGAAGACTACAGAAACTTTGCCATCAGCATGGGCGAGCGTTTCAAGGCCATCATTGTTACCCCGATGTTTGATACGGCACGCTTTTCATCATCCCGCTACCAAAGGGGTGGAATCATGAAAGGCGACAAAGTTCAGCCACAGGAAAAATGGACCTACTCCATGATTCCAGGTATTATAGCCCATGTCCGGAAACTTGAAAACAACAAGTCCATTCCCTATTACCTGATTGGACATTCAGCAGGTGGTCAGTTTCTGGTGAGGATGGCAGCCTTTCTTCCGGGTGATGCCAAAAGAATTGTGGCGGCCAACCCAGGTTCTGATCTTTTTCCAACCACAGCACAGCAATTTGGATATGGTTTTGGTGGACTACCCGAGGCTTTGAGCAATAAAAATGTATTCAAGGCCTACCTGGCTGCACCGCTGACACTTTACCTGGGAACAGACGACATCCGTCCTGAACACAATTTTGATGAAAGTGCGGAAGGCATGGTTCAGGGAAAGAGCAGACTGGAAAGAGGCAGGAACTGCTATGCCTTTGCCAAGGCCCTGGCCAAAAAGAATGGCTGGGCATTCAACTGGCGGAAAGTGGAAACCCCCGGCATCGACCATGATGCAGCGAGGATGTTTGCTGCAAAAGAAGTGGAGGATGCGTTGTTTGGGAAAAATTAATCCCCAATCAAATCCCTGATCACCACCGAAGCAGCCGTTGCGCCAAATACGGCAGGCAAATATGATATGGTGCCATAGGCAGATTTCTTGAAATTCTTGCCATCGGTGAGCATAAGGCTTTCCTTGATGGGATCTTCGGGAGAGAAGACGACTTTGATGCCTTTTCTGATGCCATGGTTTTTCAGGTTTTTCCTGATCTGCTGCGCAAATGGACAATTATAGGTTTTTGAGATGTCAACCACCTGAAGCCTTGTTGGATCGAGCTTTGCGCCTGCCCCCATGCTGCTGACCACCTTTACTTTTTTCTCAAATGCCAGCCGCAGAAAAGTGATCTTGGGCGTGATGCTATCGATGGCATCAATGACATAATCGGGTTGCAAAGACAACTGTTCCTCCACCATTTCAGGATTGACAAAGGACTTGACCACATTCAACTCAATTTCAGGATTGATAGCCCTCAGCCTTTCTTCCATGATAAGGGCCTTTGAAACACCGTGGTTGGTGGCGAGTGCAGGCAATTGCCTGTTCCTGTTGGTTGGATCCACCACATCCCCATCAATGATGGTCATTTTGCCTATGCCACTCCTGGCGATGAATTCAGCAGCAAAGGACCCAACGCCACCCAATCCGACCACCATCACGTGTTGCGTTGTCAGGTGCCTGAGTTTTTCTTCGCCAATCAGCAGTTCGGTACGGGAGAGCCAGGAGATGTCCATAAGCGTTGAAGGGGTTGAAGTAAGGTTGATCTTGCCAGCCTTCGGCTGGAGAAGTTGAGGCAAATTTAGATATAGCTTCTCAAAAATCCTTAAATTGTAAGCTAAACGATTCTTCAACCCCCCAGCCTTCGGCTGGTAAATTCAACCTCTCTAAACCTTACTTCAACCACATGAACCGTCGCTCCTTCCTCCAATCTTCTGCCATTTTCAGTGCAGGTGCCTTTTTTTCAAATGACATTCTCGCCCTCGCTTCACAGCCTAATTCAAAATTTGGCGGCGTGCAAGTGGGTGTGATTACGTATTCATTCAGAAGCATGCCCGGCAGTGCTGAACAAATCCTGCAATATTGCCTGCAGAGCGGGGTCAGTGCCATTGAATTAATGGGGGATGCAGCGGAAGCATTTGCCGGCTGTCCAACCAATATCAGTGACAGAAAACTGCGCAGCGAAAAAATGAGGGAATGGCGCGAATCCGTTTCAATGGACAAGTTTGTTGAACTGAGAAAAATGTTCAAAAAAGCCGGGGTCAGCATTTATGCGTTCAAGCCTGATGCCCTGGGCATGAACAACTCTGATGGAGAAATCGAATATGCACTGAAAGCCGCCAAGGCTTTGGGTGCAAAATCCGTTACATTGGAACTTACCAAACCTGAACATTCCAAACGCCTCGGTGACCTTGCCGCCAAGCACAAGGTCTATATTGGGTACCATAACCATACGCAAGGAAATGATACAGCGTGGGATGAAGCCCTGGCACAGTCTCCTTACAATTCCATCAACCTTGATTTCGGACATTATATCGCCGCAGGCGGAAAGAATACGAAGGAATCCTTGTTGTCCTTCATTGAAGCAAAGCACGACAGGATCACCAGCATGCACATGAAAGACAGGGCCAGCAAAGACAATGGAGCCGCGAACATGCCCTGGGGACAAGGCGATACGCCCATCAAAGACGTGCTCTTGTTGATGAAAAACAAACAATACAAGTTTCCTGCATCCATCGAGGTAGAATATGCCATTCCAGCCGGTTCTGACGCCGTGAAGGAAGTGGCCAAATGTGTTGAATATGCAAAGGGGATTCTCAGCTGAGAACCCCCTTTTATTCAATCAAAACTGATCAATTAATTTACTTTACCGGCATCAGGCGGAACACGTTTCCAGGGTTCTCAACACTTACGTAAAGGTATCCGTCCCTTCCCATTTCAATGTTGCGCAGGCGACCTATGTTCAGCAATAATTTTTCTTCTCCCACCACCTTGTTGTCTTTGATGATGCAACGGTTCAGGTAAGCGAAACGCAATGAACCTACCATCAGGCTTCCTTTCCAGGCAGGATATTTGTCTCCGGTCACGAAAGCCAATCCACTCGGTGCGATGGATGGAATCCAGTAAGTAACAGGCTGCTGCATCCCTTCTTTTTTACTGATCGGCGTGATGGGCTTGCCATCATAGTTGATGCCATAAGAAATGACAGGCCAGCCATAGTTGGTTCCAGCCTTGATGATGTTCAGCTCATCGCCGCCACGAGGACCATGCTCATTTTCCCAGATCAGGCCAGTAACAGGATCCATGGCCATTCCCTGAGGATTCCTGTTGCCATAGGTATAGATGGAAGCAATGGCTTTCTCTTTGCCAACAAAAGGATTGTCCGCAGGGATGGATCCATCATCCTTGATCCTGTGGATCTTTCCCGGTGCAGTGGTGATATCCTGCGGGTACAATTTTTCCTGGCCACGCTCACCCATGGAAATAAAGAGGAATCCCTTCTTGTCAAAAACCAGCCTTGAGCCATAGTGTTGCCTAGTGGTGGTATAGGGATATCCTTCAAATACTTCTTGTTGATCAACAAAAGCACCATCTTTTATTTTACCCCTGACCACGGCAGTGGTTCCCAGTTTCTTCCCATCAACCGTTTTGGGCTTTGAGTAGGAAATATACACCCATCCATTCTCTGCGTATTTCGGGTGAATGGCCACGTCAAGCATACCACCCTGTCCTTCAACCAATACTTCAGGAGTACCCTTGATGGCAGTCTTGTTTTTCTTGTTGTCAACATGGTAGAGGGTTCCACTTTTATCTGTCACCAAAAAATTCAAATCGGGCAATTGCGCCAAGCCCCATGCGCTATTCAGGCCAGATACGACTGTATCCAAAAGCACGGTCATGCCTTCAGATTTGAAAATGGCAGGGCCTTCAATTTTTTTCTTATCCTTAGTAAAGCTGTATTGCTCAACTGTTTTCAGGCTTTCTACGATAAGATCAGCAAGGGCCTCAATATCTTTTGCAGGAATCACCTCATTCCAGGTGGGCATGCCAAAATCAGCATAGCCATTGGTAATGCTCTTGATCAGGTCTGCTTTTTTGTTTCCATATTTCCATTTCCTGTCAACAAAAGCATCTACTTTTTCACCATGGCAAGAAGCGCATTTCTCGGTGTAGATTTTCTCAGGATCAGCCGACAGGGGTTGAACCTTCTCAATTTTTTTGAACTGCAGGAAGGCCAAAGACAGTACCATGGCAACCAGCAGCATCGATAATTTTTTCAATCTGTTCATGTGTTGGAGTATATAAGAGGCAATTTAACAATTTTTTACCGAGAAGTTTCTTCATCCCATAGATTTGAAACCAAAAATATCCTGAAATATATTGTCATCAATGAAGGCAAAAAAAGGCCCCGCTCCAAAAGGAGCAGGGCGTATTGCTTATGAGAAAAAACTAAGCTTGTTAATCAATTTTATCCAATGGGGCTATGTTTTTTTCAGCGCCTGAATAACCAACGTTCTGGTTCAAAACAGCCAAGCTGTTTGCCAAAATTGCCGGCCTTGGCACAGGCCATAACACATGATAGGGGCTCATGGTATAGGCATCACCACGTATATTTTTGATATTCCTACCATAGAAATCATTTTTCGCCATTACGCGGTCAAAAAAGAAATTCGCCTGTGAAAAATTGTTAAGGCTGTAGGTCTTTCCGTTGTAAGACCTGCCTGTTCTGGCGAAAGTAAATGCTATCCGGGTCAGCTCAGTCTTACGTGGCTCTTCATAATATAATTCACGGGCGCGCTCATCCAAAATGGTTCCGATGTCAACCCTTGCAGCTGTATAGGGAGCACATCTTGCTCTTGTTCTTACTGCATTCACATCAGCTGCAGCGTTGGCTGCATCGTTTTTCCACCAATAGGCTTCAGCCCTGAGCAGGTAGGTTTCTGCCAAACGGAAAATATACCAATCTGAGTTTCCTCCCTGAAAAGGATACCTGATTTCATCTTCAATATAGAGTTTGTAATGAGGCCAGGAGAACCAGGTTCTGATGGTATCGCCACCACTCACCAACAGGGTGCCGCCTGGACCGAACAAACGCAGTCTTTGGCCATAAAAAGGTGACTTACCCTTCAAAGTTCCTTCGTTGTTGTAGGTCAGGTTTTCCATGTCCATCCAGTTTCCAGAAACCGTATCACGCCTCAAATCCCTTGGATCATCCCAAATATACCTTGTAGAGTAAGGAGTAGCCCTGTTTCGGCCAATTCCACGACCATAGTTGGTCATGTGATCAAATTCTGCTTTTACAGCCAGCATGCCTGATAATCCATCAGGAGTGATGATTGCTGCAGAAGAGAAGAAGGGAAGCGCCTGGCGCATGGAGGTAGTACCACTTGCAGTTGCAGAAGGATCACCAAAGCGGTCGATCACGGAAAACAATACTTCCGTATTGGCTGCAGCGAACTTGTTGTTGCGCCTGTGCAGGTCCCAAATCACATTCCTGTTTGGGTTAGCGGCGTCTACACCAAATCGGTTGGTCATCAACCTGTATGTACCGTTGTTGATTACCTGGCTTGTGGAAGCGATTGCGCCATCAAAATCAGCCAATGACAACTGAACTTTGGCAAGAAGATGGAATACCGCAGCCCTGTTGATATCTCCCTTGTTGCTCACCCATGGCACGTGCTGCGCTGCAAATTCCAGGTCTGTTTTCAAACGCTGAAGAATCACATCACGTTTAACAGACTTGAAGTCGAGTTTGGCTTCCGTCAGCTCTTTGAATGTAGCAGGCACATCACCGAACTGATTAACCAGTCTGTAATAAGCATAGGACCTGTAGAAGTTTGCTTTACCAATGATTATATTCTTGGCAGCGTCAGTAATACCCTTTACATCAACAATACGGGTAGTGATGGTATTCGCGAGCCTGATTACGATATACCAACGCTCCCAATACCATCCGATCCTGTTAAAGTCGGAACTGTTCAGGTTTGCATCGGGTGTAATCAAAACATTGAGGTTTACGGCCGGGCCGAACTTATCTGTTGTTCCTTCCACCGCAACTTCTGAAAATAGATTTTCTGTGATGATAGGGTGTCCGTCTCCATAAAATTCATCCCTTACCTGACGCGCAATAGCTGCAAGACCGGCATTAAAACCCTTTTCGTCTATTAGGGTATTTTCAGGGGAGAAAAAAGAAAGTGGTTTTGGGGTGAGCCAATCCTTGTTACAGGACTGGGTCATGAGCAATACCACGACCAGTGAGGCCAGGTATTTTGTTAATCGGTTTAATTTCTGCTTCATATCAAATGATTTGAATGTTTCTGCTAATTTTTTAAAGTGTCATGTTGATGCCAAATGTTCCATAAGAAGGGGTAAATCCTTTGTTTTCAGGATCAAAATACTCCCATGGACTTACAGTAAGGGCATTCTGAATATTGAAATACACTTTCAAACTCTGAAGCTTTAGCTTGTCGGTAAGGCGTTTTGGGGTGGTATACGCAAAACTTACGTTGTTCACCCGGATGAAAGATGATCTCCTCCATACATTCAGACCGATACCTGAGCCCAATGAAGACATCATCCTGGCATAATCATCGATTTGGTTGGTGGGCGTCCAATAAGGCCTTTTGTAAAACTGAGCGCGATCATAGAAACGATCCACATTGGCTGCCTCGTTGAACTGGGAAAGCTGTCCAAATCTTCCATACAACTGGAATGAAACATCAAAGTTTTTATAAAGCGTGAATTCGTTTCTCAGGTTCAGGTTGAACTTAGGCGCTGTCTGTCCGAGGAAAACACGGTCATCAACTGTAAACTTGCCATCCTTGTTGACATCATCCAATTTGAAATCCCCAGGAGCAAATCCATAGGACCTGGCGGTTGCTGCTTCTTCCACCTTCCAGACGCCGAGTATACGGAAATCCCAGATGGTGTTGATGTTCTTGCCAATGAACCATCCGTTGGCACGGTCATCCTGCTCAGTCATTACAGTATTGCCACTGGCATCGGTAACGGGTACCTTACCATACAAGCTGACGATCTCATTTCTGTTGCTCCACACAGCCAAACTGGATCTCCAAATAAAATTATTGCGTTTCAGGTTCTCTGTATTCAAACTGAACTCAAAACCGGAGTTATCCACTTTACCCAAGTTGGTGATCACACTTCCAAAACCGGTGATGTTGGGCAAGGCGCGGTTGACAAGCAAATTACTTGTGTTGCGGATATAATAATCAACAGCACCTGAAATTTTTCCACCTTTCAGGCTGAAATCGAAGCCAAAGTTGACGGAGGCCTGTCTTTCCCACTGGAGGTTGGGGTTGGGCATGTTTACCGTTGCAACGGCTCCTACAGGAACATTGATACCACCAGGAGTTGTGTATAGGTAGTTGGCTGAAGAAAGCTGCGCAAGTGCTGCATACCTTCCGATTTCACGGTTACCGTTTTCACCATATGAAACGCGTGCTTTGAGGTAATCAAGCACATTCAATGAATTCTTCATGAACTTTTCATCTGTTATAACCCAACCCAATGCAGCAGAAGGGAACAATGCCCTGGGATTACCCTGTCCGAAGGCAGAAAATCCATCACGGCGGGCAGTAAGCGTTAGCAGGTATTTGTCATCGTATCCATAATTAACCCTTCCCATCAACGCATCACCGGTCTGGTACTGATCGTTGGCGCTAATGTTTCTGATGGAAGCTGCCTGAACACCATTCCAGCCGAGGTTATCGTTTGGAGAATAGTTTTCAGCATTGATGGTATTGGAGAAGAAGAAAAACTCTTCTGCATTCACCAGCGCCGTTGCGTCAATAGAATGTTTACCGAATTTCTTGTTCCACATCAACAAGTTATCAATCTGCCACTGGTAGGTCCTGTCCTCTCTTCTTATTGAAATTCCACCACGACTTTCCAGGAGTGGGCGCTGTGCGGAAGTATGCTCATAGTTCTGAACCCACTCAAAGCGTGGAGTGAAGTTGACCTGATAGGAAAACCCTGCAGGCAATTTACCCTTTGCATAAATTGAACCGAAAAGGTTATTGAACTTCAACATCCTTTTAACATAATAAGGAGTCATGAGGGGGTTGGTATTGTTACCCACATCATCATTGGCACTGGCACGCAACCGTCCGTCTGCCTGATACAGGCTTCCAAAAGGAGAGGTTCCAAGCATGTCCCCAATACTTACGGGCGTCTGCCCCTCATTCCTGCTGGCAAATTGCATGTTCAAACCAATGGAGAGGAATTTGGCCACTTCTGTTTCCAGGTTCATCCTTGTCCTCAGTGTTTTGAATTGCTCACCCTGTGCCATGCCTGCATTTTCATAATATCCGTAAGATGTGTAATAGTTCGTTGCACCAGCCCTGCCGGATACACTCACGGTATGGTCTTGCTGGTTTCCGTTCTTGTTGAGAATAAGGGATTCCCAATCAATCGGTGTATTATTTTTATAGCTTTCTTGAGAAATGGCAGATGTTCCCTGGTTTCCACCCACACGGTTCAACCAAACTGCTACGGGGTCAGCTGTAGCAGGGTTACCACCCAAGGCAAGCCATTGGTTGACAGAAAAGTCAGAAGGCAGTTTACGAGGATCAACAGCCCAATACTTGATACCGGGCCTGGAAGTGGAGTCAAATCCACGCTGGCTCCAAATTACATCAGAGCGCCAATCAAAAAATTCTTCTGGCTTCAACAAACCAGGCCACCTGGCTATTCTGTTGAGCGCATAATTGGAGTTAACGGTGATGGTTGGTTTACCTGATTTACCACGCTTGGTATTAACCAATATAACGCCATTGGCAGAGCGTGCGCCGAATACTGCAGCAGAGCTCGCATCTTTCAATACGTCAATGGTTTGGATATCGTTGGGATTGATATCAGAGAGGTCACCAGGATAGATTACGCCGTCAACAACAATCAACGGTGAAGTTGAAGCTGTCAGCGAAGCACGACCCCTGACCTGCAGACTACCACCACCCTTGGCGTCAGCATTGAATCCAACGTCAAGACCAGGTGCATTACCCCTGAGCATGTCTTGCACAGAACGGGGGTTCTCATTTTCGAGCTGCGTTGCCTTCACCTGGGCAACAGCACCGGTAAGGTCTTTTTTCTTGGCCGTTCCATAACCAATAACCACGACATCTGTCAGCTGGTTAACCTGCTCACGCAGGGTGATTGTTTTGGCATTCTTTGCAGCCACTTCTTCAGTGATAAAACCACTGAAACTGATTTGTAAAACTGCATTGTCTGCAACGCCTTTAAAGGTAAATCGTCCGTTTTGGTCTGTAACGATGGCGTTTTTGGCGCCTTTGACAGTAACTGTTGCACCTGCCAGGGCATTGCCCTTTGCGTCTGTTACTGTTCCCGAAATGTCTACTGGGGGCTTACTAAACTTCTCTGGCAAACTGGGGCCTGAGAGCGAAATTGTTTTTGCTTGAACCTGGGCTGTCATCAGTGTAAGCATACTGAGTACAGACATGTACAGGATCCTGCACGTGCTGATTTTTCTCATAGCGAAGCATCGTTTTTGGTGTTAAAAAAAATATGGCGTAACGAACTTAATGAAAATTTAACAATAAGTACCGCAAGTTTTTATGTTTTTTGGTTTTTTGCATTTTTTCCTGATATCAGCGCCAATCTTTAAAAGCAACCCTAAAGAGAGCTGAATTCAATGAATTGATGGATTATTTTCCATGAATGAATATATCTTTATGACCATGTCTATTGACCACTCTTTTCCTTCTCATATTTAAACAACAGCCATGTCTCTAATCAAAAATTTCTTTTTTCCTGTGCTGATCATGATCAGCAGCATCTCTTTGGCACAGTCCATCCCTACCCCAAAAGAACATTTTGGGTTCAACATTGGAGACAACTATCAATTGGCCAACTATACAAAGACTGAAGCTTATTTTAAAAAACTGGATCAGGCATCTGATAGGGCAAAGCTGACAAGCATCGGAAAAACGGAGGAAGGAAGGGATCAATTCATGATGATCATCACCTCTCCCGAAAACCACCAAAACATCGAGAAATACAAGTCCATTGCACAACGCATGGCCCGGGCAGAGAACCTTTCCGAAACAGAGGCAAAAGCCCTGGCTGCCCAAGGAAAGGCCATTGTCTGGATCGATGGCGGACTTCATGCAACAGAAGTGGTGGGTGCACACCAGTTGATTGAACTGGCTTACCAGCTCAACAGCAGAAATGATGCTGAAACAAAAGCCATCCTCGACAACGTGATCATCCTGATGGTGCATGCCAACCCAGACGGCCAGGAACTGGTATCTGATTGGTACATGCGCAATACAGATTCACTCAAAAGAACAACATCCTACCTGCCCAGGCTCTATGAAAAATATGCCGGGCACGACAACAACAGGGATTTCTACATGCTGAACCTCAAGGAAACCCAGAACATGGGCCGACAGCTGTTCATTGAATGGCTGCCCCAGATCATGTACAACCACCACCAAACCGGACCAGCTGGCGCGGTTGTTGCAGGCCCTCCTTTCCGCGACCCCTTCAACTATGTTTTTGATCCATTGGTGATGACCAGCCTGGATGCTGTTGGCGCCGCGATGATAAACCGGCTGAATGCAGAAGACAAGCCAGGTTTCACCCAACGCGCAGGTTCTCCCTATTCAACCTGGTACAATGGCGGACTTCGCACCACCACCTATTTCCACAACATGATTGGCCTGCTCACGGAAATCATTGGCAGCCCTACCCCTTCAAGTATTCCCTTGGTCCCATCCCGTCTGATTCCCAGCAGCGCAAACCCCAACCCGATTACACCGCGGCCCTGGTTTTTCCGAAACTCCATCGACTACTCGGTTTCCATGAACTATGCAGTGTTGATGTATGCCACAAGGCATAGGGATGAGTTGCTCTACAATATTTACAGAATGGGGCAGCATTCCATTGACAAGGGCAGAAAAGATACCTGGACACAGTACCCCAAAAGAAGCGACGAAATCACAGATCGCTTCAAAAAAGAACAGGCACCCAGCGTTGGGACAGCAGGATCAGAAGGCATGGGCAGAAATGGCGGCGCCATCCCCATGAAATTCTATGACAGTGTTTTCAAGAACCCTGCGCTCCGTGATGCAAGGGCCTATATCATCCCATACAGCCAGGCAGATTTCGCTACAGCCACAAGGTTCGCAAACGCCCTGATCCGCACAGGAATCGTGGTGCATAGGGCTACCGCTGATTTCAGCTCCAACGGAAAAAACTATCCCGCCGGTTCACTCATCGTGCAATGTGACCAGGCTTTTCGACCCCACATCATTGACATGTTTGAACCACAAGATCATCCTAACGACTTCCAATATCCCGGCGGCCCACCCATCGCCCCTTATGATGCAGCAGGATGGACACTGGCCTATCAGATGGGCATTGAATTTGACAGGGTGATGGAAAAGCTGGACGGGCCCTTTGCAAGGATTGCCGATGGAGAAGTACAAGCATTGAAAGGAAAATCGCCCGAAAAAATGGGCAAAGGTGGGTTCATCCTGAGTGCAGCCAACAACCACTCTTTTATTGCAGTGAATGAATTGCTCACGGTCGGTGCCGAGGTTTATCGCATCAATGGATCAAGGATGGATGTACCTGATGGTTCTTTTTTCATACCCAACAAGGGCAAATCTGCTGAGTGGTTGCTGAAAAATGCATCCTCGCTTGGTGCAGACCTGCAGGCAACTGACATGAAAACAACTGAAGGCATGATCAGGGTGAAGCCCTCCCGCATCGCGCTATGGGACACCTATGGCGGATCAATGGCTGCTGGCTGGATGCGTTGGATCATGGAACAATATCATTTCAATGTTGAGTTGCTCTATGCACAGGAGATAGACAAGGGCAACCTCAAAGACAAATACGATGTCATCCTTTTTGTAGGAGGCGCCATGCCTTCCCTGCAAGGAAGCGGCAGAAGCTTTGGCGGACCCAAAGCAGATGAAACACCTGAAGCATTCAAAAAAACCATTGGTAACATTTCAGTAGACAAATCCATTCCTGAATTGAAAAAATTCATGGAAGCAGGTGGCAACATCCTGACCATCGGCAGCAGCACCTCATTGGCCTATCACCTGAAACTGCCTGTCAGCAATGCATTGGTTGAAATGAACAATGGTAAAGAAAGAGAACTTCCCAACGAGAAATTCTATATCCCTGGAAGCTTGATGCAAATCACCATAGACAACAATTCCAAGGCTGCATGGGGCATGAAGAAAACAGCAGATGTGTATTTTGATGACAGTCCTGTTTTCCATATTGCGCCTGATGCGCAAACAGCTGGCAGCATCAAACCGCTGGCCTGGTTTGCTTCAGAGAAAACATTGAGAAGCGGATGGGCGTGGGGACAAGCCTACCTCAAGGATGGGATTGCTGCTTTTGCCGCAAGTGTTGGAAAAGGAACCTTGTTTGCATTTGGTCCGGAAATCAGTTTCCGCGCACAGACCCATGGCAGTTTCAAATTGATTTTCAATCAGCTCTACCAATAGCCTCAATGAACAAAATCCTTTGCATCGGCGAAGCCCTGATTGACATGATTTGCACAGACAAGGGGATGGCCCTCTCGGAGGGCGAACATTTCATCAAGAAAGCAGGAGGTGCCCCGATGAATGTAGCAGCAGCCATTGGCGCATTGGGTGGTCATGTGGCTGTTGCAGCAAAAGTAGGTGAGGATCCTTTTGGCAAACACCTCATTGAAGTCTTGAATGGATTCAATGTTGACACAAGGCATGTCATCAAAGACCCTCGGCATTTCACCACATTGGCTTTTGTATCGCTCATGCAAAACGGGGAAAGGGATTTTTATTTCAACCGCGGCGCTGATGGCGAGCTAACTGCTGAGGAAACGGATTTAATCCATCTGCAGTCCTTTGGCATCGCACATTTCGGCTCCGCAACCGGATTTCTTCCCGGACCGCTACAGGCTGCCTACCACAAGATGTTCTACAAGGCATTGGATGAAAATCTTTACGTGAGCTTCGACCCCAATCACAGGGAATTGCTTTTTGGCAACAACAAGGAGGAATTTATCCTGCGGTCCTGGGAGTTCATGGGAAAAGCCAATTTTTTCAAGCTAAGCGATGAAGAGGCATTTTTGCTGACAGGACAATCATCCATCGATCAAGCTGCGTCCGCATTGATGGAAAAAACGAATGCCGTTTTTGCCATCACCTGCGGGAAAGAAGGTGCCCTGCTGGGATTGGAGGGAAATACCTTTATGGTTCCAAGCATTGCCATCGAACAGGTAGATACCACGGGTGCTGGGGATGCATTTGTTGGTGCCTTGCTGTTTCAGCTGAGTAAATATTCAAAAAATGAGATCCATTCATTTGGTGCAAAAGAATGGACAGGTCTTTTCTTAAATGCCAACAAGGCTGGTGCCAGAACCTGTGCATACATGGGTGCGATGGAAGCGTTCAAACAACTGAACGATACAATCTTCAGCGCCTGACCTGCAACAAAATTATTTTCGCTCTTCGAGCGGTTTCCTGTGCCAATAGGATGCAAGGATAGAGCCAGTGGTGTTCATGACCGGGCCAAAGACAGCGGAGGCCAGCCCGATGGTGGATGCCTTGCCCATGGCATTGGACAAACCTGAGGCAAGCCCCGCATTTTGCAACCCCACTTCGATGGCAATGGTCCTGCAATCCCTTTCTTTCAATCCAAACAATTTACCAGACCAGTAGCCCAACAAATATCCGGCCGTATTGTGCAGGAATGCAGCCAGGATCAACAGCAGGCCGATCTTCATGAGGTTGTCCCTTCCTGCAGCGGTAATCACCACAATGATCAGGGCAATGCCTGCCATGGAAACAATGGGCATCGCCTTGTCCAGCCAGCTCAGTTTGCCTTTGAGCAAGGCATTGAAAACCAAGCCTGCTGCAATGGGAACAATCACGATCTTGATGATGTCAATCACCATGGCCATCACGTCCACCTCAATGAACTGCCCAGCCAAAACCTTCATCCACAAAGGTGTGATGATGGGCGCCAGCAAAGTGCCCACAGCCGTGAGTGTAACAGATAATGCCACATTGGCTTTCGCCAGATAAGAAATTACATTGGACGCTACACCACAGGGAACACTCCCCACCAATATGATGCCTGCCGCCACTTCCGGCTCAAAGCCAAACCCGGTGGCAATGGCAAATCCAACCAGGGGCATGATGATGAATTGGGCTGAAACTCCTATCAATACTGATTTTGGCGTCTTGATAACACCCGCAAAATCATTGAGGCTCATTTCCGTTCCCATGCCAAACATGATAACCTGCAGCAAGGGTATGATAAGGTTGGACAATTTGTAATCACCGACTGCCCTGAAATACTGTGGCCAGATCATGGCAATGATCACAGCCAGCACAATGGAAAGGGTGAACCCATATCTTTTCAGGAATTGCATAGCCTTATCTATTTTAGTTCAACGATCATTTCAATTTCAACTGCTGCATCCAGTGGAAGAGAGCCCATGCCCACTGCAGACCTGGCATGTTTTCCTTTTTCACCAAACACTTCCACCATCAAATCAGAGCAACCATTGATCACTGTTGGGTGTTGTGTGAAAGAGGGTTCTGCGTTGACCATTCCAAAGACCTTCACAATCCGCTTTACCTTGTTCAAGTCACCGACATAGGCCTTGAGCGTAGCCAACAATGAAATGGCCGTCAGCCTTGCTGCTTCTTTACCCTCGTCTACACTCAACTGAGACCCTACCTTACCGCGCGTTTTTTTACCAGCCACCTCATCCGGAATATGGCCAGACAAAAACAAAAGATTGCCGGTCTGAACTGCCTTCACATAGTTGGCGATGGGTTGTTTCATTGCACCGAGTTGGATGTTCAATTCCTTTAAGCGTTGCTCTGGATCCGATGCTTGCTGCGCAAATGAACTTGCAGAAATCAAGAGCATGGCAAAAATCAGTGTGGGCCTCATATTGTTTTCATTGATGGTGTTTATAAATATTCTATGCTGCTCATCGCAGGCTTTGCATCACTGTTAAAGGTTAATAAAACTCAATGGCAACGGGTGTCGATATCTCAAGGTCGTTGCCCGTATTTTTCAATGTGCCTTTCTTGCCATCAAAGGAGAAAACCTGCACCCTGTCGCCATCCTGTCCAGCAACGAGGACAAATTTTCCTGTTTCATCAAACCTGAAAAACCGCGGCTTCTTTACCACATCGGTATGGCTTTTTTTCTCGAGCTTACCATCCGCCAATACCTTGTACACAACCACTTGGTTGCTGGTGATCCTGTTGGAGCCAATCAGCCAGCGGCCATCCGGAGAAAGATGAATAGCGCCACTTCCATGGTCGTTCTTGGTTTGGACCGTATCGGCAACAATGGTTTGTATTTTTTTCAGGCCTGCTGCTTCAACAACAAAAGCATCAACTGTTCCCTTCATCTCGTTGATCGAATAGGCGCGGGTTCCGGCAGTGTTGAACACAATATGCCTGGGACCGTCGCCTGGTGATGTGGCATAGGCCAGTGGCGTTTCCTCGAGCGTCCCATCTGCTTTGATGGTATGCCGGTAAATCTTGTCGGCACCCAGATCATTTACATACACATATTTACCTCCGGGGGCAATCACAGCGCAATGCGCATGGGCCTTGTCTTGACGGCTCTTGTTTACACTTGCACCACTGTAGACAATATGTTGTGCCGCTGGCAAGAGACTTCCGTTTTCTGCAGTCTTGAACACCGTGAGGCTTCCGCCGGAATAATTAGCGCAGTACAAAGCTTTGGTTTTGGGATCAAATGAAATATAACAGGGACCATCACCAATGCTGGGCTGGCTGTTCAACTTGATCAACGCTCCGGTTTTCTGGTCAATCGAATAGGCCCATACCGAACCTTTCCTGTTTCCCTCTTCACCCAAGGAATAGATGAATTTTTTGTCTGGCGTGATGGCAAAATATCCTGCACTGGGGTTCCTGTGCTCCCTGACAAAGGAAGATTTTCCAGTTGTTTGATCAAAGGCATAGACCTGAATGCCAGGATTGCCCTTACCTGTATAAGAACCAACATACATGAGCTTGACAGGCTTTGCTGAAAAATCATTTTGCAATTGCGTGATGCCTGTTTGCGGCAGGGATGTTTTGCCGGCAGCAATGGCAACCCTGTAGCGGAAAGTAACCGACTCCCCTGCTTTCAGCGAAAGGTTCCGTTCTGCCTTTCCATTGGTGAATACCTTGTCGCCCAGCGGGTTGGCGGCAAACAGGCCATAGCCCCTTGCATGCCAGTAGGTTGGGTAGCCAATGTTTTTGGGATGGTCAATGATCAGCACACTCACCGAATCTGTTTTCATTTTGGCATACATCATGCACCAGCTGGCCTTCCTGCTCCAAACATCCTCACCCTGAACACCATTGCTGTTGATATAGTTTCCATTGGCAATGGTATCTGTAACCGCTTTGATGGTGGTTTCAATGCCATTGGCATCTAGAAATTTTTTGGTGGTCTTGGTCGGTATCTGCAGTTCATGCGCCATGCGCAATCCCAACACACCTTCCTTGTTGTCTTTGAAGACCACGGGTATAACAGCTGTCAATGTTGTGGTTCGATCAATCACCCAAACCCCGTTGATTTCACTGAATTCAAATCCCGTTTGCTCGGCCAAATGTGTTTTACCTGATTGATCATGCCATGCTGCATCATAGGATAATTTTCCTGTGGCGCCACTTTGCATGCCCGTGATCTTGCCAAATTTTACAGTGCCGTACAAATGTTTTTTATCTGCAGGAATATCATAAGAATTGTTCCAGAAATCCAGTCCGTTCACATCACCATAATTGAACCATAAACCAAGATGGTGAGGATGATCTGTTGGTTCACCTGCAATGGGATTCATTGGAAACCCTCTGGTGATAACGGTTCCGTTCGGCGCCTTGATGGGATACAGTACCGGCTTAGCAATGGTGTCCGGAAAAAAGAAATCCGTAAAATGTTTACCGTTGATGGTAACGTGCACAGCAGGGTTGGTTTTATCCCTGACCAATTTCACTGTATTGTTTTGTGCATTCAAAGAAATTGTTGTGGCCAACAGCATGGCAACAACGCCGAATATTTTTTTGTTCATTGGAATGGTTTACCCCATAAAAATACAGCCTAATTGAATGGAATGCATGGGGTTGATGGAAATAAAAAAGCCCATGATTAAATCATGGGCCTTGGATATGTTGATTTTGGTTATAAACGCGCCAATACCTGTTCGCCCATGGCCTCTGTGCCCAGGATCATTGCTGCATCGGTTGTTGCATCAGCAATATCCCTTGTCCTGTATCCGGCTTTCAATACACCATCCACAGCATTGATGACGGCCTCAGATTCAGCCTTGAGGCCAAATGAAATATCCAGCAACAATGCAGCAGAGAGGATGGATGCAAGCGGATTGGCAACACCTTTACCGGTGATGTCGTGGGCTGAGCCATGGATGGGTTCGTATACGCCTGTTCCATCTCCGATGGATGCTGAAGCCAGCATGCCCATGGAGCCTGCAATTTGTGAGGCTTCATCTGTCAGGATATCACCAAAAAGATTGGCCGTTACCACCACATCAAACCGCTTGGGATCCTTGATCAACAACATGGCTGTTGCATCCACAAACTGGTGTTCAACCTCAACATCCGGATATTCAAGGGCAATCTTTTGGACCACTTCTCTCCAAAGCCTGCTGGTCTCCAATACATTGGCCTTGTCTACAGAACATACTTTCTTTCTCCTTGTTCTTGCTGCATCAAATGCCTTTCTGGCAATGCGCTCCACTTCATAGCGACTGTACTCAGCAACATCATATGCAGTATCCCCATCATTCTTCCTTCCTTTCTCGCCGAAATAAATATCGCCGGTCAGTTCGCGGAAAAACAGGATATCTGCCCCTCTCAATATTTCAGGTTTGATGCTGGATGCATCCAACAATTCATCAAACAATTTGATGGGACGAAGATTGGCGTAGAGGCCAAGCTCCTTGCGCATTTTCAACAGACCCTGCTCTGGGCGAACCTTTGCGGTAGGATCGTTGTCATATTTGGGATGACCTACTGCACCAAAAAGCACAGCGTCAGAAGCCTTCATTTTGGCAAGGGTTTCGTCGGGCAATGGTGATCCAGTTGCCTCAATGGCTTCATGCCCAATCAATGCCTCATCGTAGGTAAAAACATGTCCGAATTTTTCTGCTATTTTATCAAGCACTTTTTTGCCTGCTGCTGTTACTTCCTGTCCAATGCCGTCGCCGGGAACGATGAGGATGTTTTTGTTCATGATAATTTGTATAAAGGTTTAGGGGTGTAGGAGTTTAAGGGTTTAGCCTGATGGCGAAGCAACAGTTGATCAACTTTACCGGGTGTTTAGAGCAGGTTCAGCATTTTTTGCGTGGCCTTGATGGCTGCTACAGTCTGGTCGCTGTCCAATCCGCGGGTCTTGAATTCACGGCCCTTGTATTCCCATGTGATGATGGTTTCACAAAAGGCATCACTTTTTCCGCCAGGAGGAATGCGCACCGCATAGTCTGTCAATACAGCCATTTGCATTTTTTTGTTCTTATAAATATTCCTGAGGGCATTCATGAAGGCATCGTACTGGCCATCGCCCTGTGCATGCTCTTCAAAAACTTCCCCATTGATGCTGACTTGGAGGGTCACGGAAGGCCTGAGGTCTTTGGAATGTGTCAACACATAATTCTCAAACTGTACCGTCTCCTCAATCGAACTGCTGTCCAATACATCCGATAAGATATACGGAAGGTCAGATTGTGTAACCACCTCTTTTTTATCGCCCAACTCAATGATCCTTTGTGTTACCTTTTTCAGGTCTGCATCAGACAACTCAATACCCAGCTGCGCAAGGTTGTTTTCAATATTGGACTTGCCACTTGTTTTGCCGAGAGCATATTTGCGCTGGCGTGCAAAACGCTCAGGCATCAGGTCGTTGTGGTAAAGATTGTTTTTCTTGTCTCCATCTGCATGGATGCCTGCGGTCTGTGTAAATACATTTTCGCCCACGATCGGCTTGTTGTCTGGAATGCGAAAGCCTGAGAAGGTTTCCACCAACCGGCTGACCTGGTACAATGATTTTTCCACCACTCCAGTTTTCACCTTGGGTAAGAAATCATGTAATACCGCTACAGCACTGGCCAGTGGCGCATTTCCAGCCCTTTCCCCCATGCCGTTGACAGTAAGGTGAATGCCCTGCACACCTGATTTTACTGCTTCCAACACATTGGCCGTGCCGAGGTCATAATCGTTGTGTCCATGAAAATCAAAATGAATGCCCGGATACTTTGGAATGATTTGTCCGATAAAATCAGTCACCTCATCTGGGGTAAGAATTCCCAAGGTATCAGGAAGCATGACCCTTTTCACAGGTTGTGTTGCTATGAAATCAAGGTACTGGAAAACATAGTCCGAAGAGTTGCGCATGCCATTGCTCCAGTCTTCCAAATACACGTTGGTATCAATTCCTTTTTTCTTGGCCAGCGCAATCACTTTGGCAATTTCTGCAAAATGCTGTAGAGGCGTTTTTTTCAATTGATGGGTGAGGTGATTGAGTGAGCCTTTTGTGAGCAGGTTCTGCACCTTGGCTCCTGCCCTGACCATCCAGTCAATGGATATTGTTCCATCAACAAAGGTCAATACCTCCACCTTGCCAAGCATGCCTTTGGACTTTGCCCAACGGGTGATTTTTTTTACCGCTTCAAACTCGCCGTCTGAAACCCTTGCCGATGCAATTTCAATCCTGTCTACCTTGACTTCTGTCAGCAGGATTTGTGCAATTGTCAGTTTCTCAGATGCAGAAAATGAAACGCCACTGGTCTGTTCACCATCCCTGAGGGTGGTGTCCATGATCTCGATATAACGGGTAGATTTAGGCATGATCGTATATCACCAGGCCTGGCCTAGTAGCGGCTTTTTTGTGCAAAGGCCACGATCTCTTCTCTCATCGCCTGCAAATAATCAATATCATCAAACCCGTTCACCAGGTTGTGCTTTTTGTATCCGTTGATGTCGAAAGACTCGCTTTCTCCTGTTGCCAGTATGGTAATGGTCTGTTCGGGAAGATTCACTTCCAGCTCGGCATTGGGATCTGCTTCGATGGCAGAAAAAATCTTATGCAAAAATGCATCTGATACCTGAACAGGCAGGATACCAATGTTCATTGAATTGTTCTTGAAGATGTCTGCAAAAAAACTTGACACCACACAACGGAATCCATAGTCATAAATGGCCCAGGCTGCATGCTCGCGGCTGCTTCCGCTTCCAAAATTTTTGCCACCAACAAGGATTTTACCACTGTATATGGGATTGTTCAACACAAAATCCGCCTTCGGCGTATCGTCCCCATTGTACCTCCAGTCGC
This sequence comes from Chitinophagaceae bacterium, assembly GCA_947463105.1. Taxonomy (GTDB): domain Bacteria; phylum Bacteroidota; class Bacteroidia; order Chitinophagales; family Chitinophagaceae; genus Pollutibacter. Next base: position 3,300 of record CANHSD010000009.1, on the reverse strand, counting down.
GAAACAGGTTGTCGCCAAATCCTTCCCTTTTTGTTGCTTTCAAAAAGCGGGCAGGGATGATCTGGTCTGTGTCTACGTTCTCGATGGGCAGTGGAACTGCGGTGCTCTTTAATACGGTGAATTTATCGTAAGCCATTGTAATAAATTTAAGCGATCAGGGTTCTGGGGTCTGTAACTTGTCCGGTAACGGCAGCAGCAGCTGCCACCAATGGGCTGGCCAAAAGGGTTCTGGCCCCTGGGCCCTGGCGTCCTTCAAAGTTCCTGTTGCTGGTGCTGACAGCATATTTTCCTGCAGGAATCTTGTCATCGTTCATGGCAAGACAGGCGGAACATCCAGGCTGGCGCAGTTCAAATCCTGCTTCAATCAAAATATCATAAATGCCTTCTTCCCTGATCTGTGCTTCCACCACATGCGAACCGGGTACAACCCAGGCTGTGACATTATCTGCTTTTTTTCTCCCTTTTACAATAGAAGCAAAAGCCCTGAAATCTTCAATGCGTCCGTTGGTACAACTTCCGATGAAAACATAATCGATTTTCTTTCCCAGCATCGGCTCCTTTTCATGGAATCCCATGTACTGAAGTGATTTCGCGAAGCTTGCCTTTCCTGCATCGATGTCTTCTGCAGAAGGAATCAATGCTGTGATGCCCATGCCCATGCCGGGGTTTGTGCCATAGGTAATCATCGGCTCGATTTCCGCGCCGTCATAATTGTATTCGATATCAAAGGATGCACCCTCATCAGTTTTCAATGTCTTCCAGTACACCAAAGCATCATCCCATGCCTGTCCTGTTGGCGCTTTCTCGCGGCCTTTGATGTAATTGAAAGTAGTTTCATCAGGAGCTATCATTCCTCCGCGTGCACCCATTTCAATGCTCATGTTGCATACCGTCATGCGGCCCTCCATGCTCATGCTTTCAAATACCGAACCGGCATATTCCACAAAATATCCCGTGGCACCAGCAGCAGTCAATTTTGATATAACGTACAAGACTACATCTTTGGCCGTAACACCTTTGTGCATTTCGCCATTGACATTGATCCTCATTTTCTTTGGCTTGGGTTGCATGATACACTGCGAAGCAAGCACCATCTCTACCTCTGAAGTACCGATGCCAAAAGCAATACAGCCAAAGGCACCATGTGTTGAGGTATGGGAATCTCCGCAAACAATGGTCATGCCTGGAAGGGTTATGCCATTCTCAGGACCAACCACGTGCACGATACCGTTCTTCGGATTGCCCAGGCCCCAATGGGAAATGCCATGCTTTGCAGTATTTTCTTCAAGGGCTTTCAGCTGGTTGGCTGAAAGGGGATCCTGCACCGGAAGGTGTTGGTTGATTGTTGGTGTATTGTGGTCTGCTGTTGCAAAAGTCCTTTCAGGAAACATCACACTGACGTTCCTGTTCTTGAGTCCAAGGAAGGCAACAGGACTGGTCACTTCATGGATGAAATGGCGATCGATAAGAAAAACATCAGGACCATCCTGGATATCTCTTACCACATGCGCATCCCATACTTTATCAAACAGGGTTGTAGGTTTACTGCTCATTTTTCAATATTGTTGAGTAAGGGTTGAACAAAATCAATAGGGAATGCGAATTTCCGTAAAAAATGGCTAACATCCTTCGTTTTGGCTTGTTAATTTCCATTCTGGGGATGGGGTTGGGCATTGGAGTACCTGTTTCACGGAGAAATACAGCTGATCAGAGACAGCCTTTGCAGGACTTACTCAAAGCCATTTTCGCCTTTTGAACCAGAGGAAGATCATCAAAAAGATAACCAACATCACGAGCATGATGATGGGATAGCCAAAACGATGCCTTAGTTCAGGCATGTTGTCGAAGTTCATTCCATAAATCCCAACAATGAAGGTCAGTGGGAGAAAATAAGCAGAAAAAAGGGTCAGTACCTTCATGACCTCGTTGGTTTTCTGGGCGCTGTAGGACATGTATGTGCTCACCAGGTTTTGGGAATCTTCACTCAACTGGTCATAAAAAAGCTGCAACTTGACCTGGTTGTCTCCAATATCCTGCAATTCATTTGATTTTTTTTGGCGGTGCCGAACCGCACTGACCACCTCTCCTGTCAACAACAGCAGTTTTCGACAGAGTCCGGTCTTGCGCTTGAGCAGGTATAAACTTTCTATGGAGGCCAATGCTGTTTTTCTGATAAATAGCCCCGTTTCAAATTCTTCAATCTGACCATTCAGGTAGGCAGAAAATTCTGTATAGCTCTGCTGCACTTTGGCAATCATCTTCAACAACAGCTGATTGACCGATGTGATCTTGCCGTTTTTTATCAGTTGTTCGCATACCTCTTGAATATCAGGATGGGGAAGCCGATGGATAGAAACCAAGGTCTTTTCATTGTAAAAAATAGCAATCTTTGTGGTAAGATCTTGTACGGTGTTGCCCTCTGCATCCTTTGAGACCACTCTTCGGAGTATGATGAAATTAAATTCCTCTCCCTCCTCAAATTTAGGCAAGTGATCGGGCTCCATGCAATCATCAAGGTGGTGGTTGTTGAGGTTGTAGCGCTTGCTTACCTTCAACAGGTTGTCCAGTGTTGGACCAGTGATGTCCAACCAGGTGAAGGCGTTGTTTTCCGGCTTTACTTCGGTCAGTTGCATAATCGACAGGGGAATGTACCCCATGGTAAATATACCCTGAACTTTTCAGGAATCAAGCGCTTTTACCTTTCCGGCTTTCTGAAGAGAATCAAAGGCTGATGACACTGTTGATGGTCCCAAATGTATTGGGGACTTGCTGATCAGCTTCCGGCTCGTTCAACCACTGTGCATTGTCCACCAGGTATTTGAACTCATGGGTGGAGCCCTTGGGAAGGTTGACTTCTGCATTAAAACTGCCATCCTTTTTTTTGCTCATGATGATGGCATTTTGCCAGTCGCTGTTCAACCCCAGGATTTCAACAGTTTCAGCCAACTCAGGCCTGAAGCTGAACTTCACCTTGCAATAATCCTTGGTCTTAAAATATGTTTTTTGTAACATTCTTGGTGTTTTAAGTAAACATTAATGCGTATTCAATGGAAAAGTAACCCAGATTTGAACAAAGCATACTCATAATCTCTTGGTATCTTTGTAACAACCGAAAACATTCTACATGAAATATTTTTTCGTTCTACTTTTCGCCGTTATTTCATCTGCCGGTTTTAGCCAGGATGACCTGCTGGGTGACCTGATGAAAACCCAAGACAGTACAACTGAATTGCTCCCCAAGAAAATGTTATTGACACAAAGAATTTTCTGGGGCCAGAAGGGTTTGTTGAGGCCTATTTC
>CANHSD010000008.1 GCA_947463105.1 Chitinophagaceae bacterium | reverse complement strand
TTATTGGCAGGTTGGTTGGAGAAAAAGGTGCAGACCTGCTGCCACAGGCCATTGCAGACAGTTTCAAATTCATTGGAAGAAAGATGAATTTTCTGGTCTTGGGCAATGGAAGTGAAACAACAGAATCCCAGTTAACAAAGCTACAATCAACTGCCCAAGGTGATTACAATGTTTTCATTGGTTATAATGAAACACTGAGCCACCAAATGTATGCTGGAGCTGATTTTCTCGTCATGCCATCCAGGGTCGAACCCTGTGGCCTGAACCAGCTATATGCCATGAGATACGGCACCATTCCAGTAGTGAGAAGTACCGGTGGCCTCAAAGACACTGTCATTGATATTGGCGATCCAGGCGGATATGGTATCACCTACAATGATGCTACAGTGGGAGACATCACCCATGGCATTTACCGTGCAGTTTCTCTTTACAATCAAAAAGAAGTTTTTCGCAGTATCAGGGAAAAGATCATGGCCTTAGACTTCAGTTGGCATCGCAGTGCAGCCGAATATGTTTCCCTTTACCAAAGTTTTCAGTAAATTAGACAATATTCAACCAGAACATGGACAAGAACGTAATAGCAGTTATACTTGGCGGCGGGGCAGGATCAAGATTGTCTCCCTTGACATCAACCAGAAGCAAACCTGCAGTTCCCATTGCAGGCAAATACAGGCTTGTGGACATTCCTATTTCCAATTGTCTGAATTCAAATATTGGAAGGATGTATGTGTTGACACAGTTCAACTCGGCCTCTTTGAACAAGCATATTAAAAATACCTACCATTTCAGTGCCTTCAGCTCAGCATTTGTAGACATCATTGCTGCTGAACAAACCCCTGATAACCCTACCTGGTTTCAAGGTACGGCCGATGCCGTAAGGCAATCCTTGAGGCATATCAACCAGCAGGACTTCAGCCATGTCCTGATTCTTTCTGGAGATCAGTTGTACCAGATGGATTTTCAGGAAATGATCAATAACCATGTCAACAGCAAGGCAGATATTTCAATTGCAACTATACCGGTCAATGCCAAAGAAGCCACTGAGTTCGGCATACTCAAAAAAGGAGAGGGAGGCATCATTGAAGCCTTTATTGAAAAACCAAAGGCTGAATTGCTGTCTGATTGGGTAAGTGATACAGGCGAAGCCATGCAAACACAGGGTAGAAATTACCTGGCAAGCATGGGTATCTATATCTTTGGTCGACAAATTTTGTTCGATCTTCTTCAGGAAGAAATCAAGGATGCCACCGATTTTGGCAAGGAGATCATACCCTATTCCATCAGCAAGCACAATGTTGTCAGCTTCCAGTACGAGGGCTATTGGACCGATATCGGAAACATTCATTCTTTCTTTGAAGCCAACCTGGCCCTCACGCAGGATGTGCCTGAATTCAACTTGTTTGACAACAACAAAGCCATTTATACCAGAGCAAGGATGTTGCCTCCTGCAAAGATCAGTGGCACTACGCTTGAGAAAACCATTGTTGCTGAAGGATGCATCATCAATGCATCAAGGGTAGAAAATTCTGTGCTTGGCATCAGGACCAGGATCGGTTATGGTTCCACCATTGTAAGTTGCTACATCATGGGTACTGATTTTTATGAAACCCTGGATGAGATGAATACATCTGTGAGCAATGGACTTCCTAAGCTCGGTATTGGTGAGCGTTGTTATATCAAGAATTCAATCATTGATAAAAACTGCAGGATTGGCAACGATGTACGCATCAATGGTGGCAAACATTTGGCCAATACAGAACATCAACTTTATTCGATCAAGGAAGGCATCGTGGTGGTCAAAAAAGGAGCAGTAATACCTGATGGTTTTGTCATCTAAGCCATTCTCCAATCTGTTGATTTGTCATCTTTTACGTATATTTAGGTTGTGTGTATTTTGCACACATTAACCAATTGCTTTCATATGCAAAATGCAACTATACCCTCTATAGAAAAGGGTAAGCCATCACTCAGTTTTTGGCAGATCTGGAACATGTGCTTTGGTTTTTTTGGTATACAATTTGGTTGGAGCCTTCAGATGGGAAACATGAGTGCCATCTATGAATTCCTTGGCGCAAAGCCAGAAGAAATTCCAGGTCTTTGGTTGGCAGCACCGATGACGGGTCTGCTGATACAGCCTGTCATTGGCTACCTGAGTGATCGAACCTGGCATCCAAAATGGGGAAGAAGAAGGCCTTATTTTTTGATTGGTGCCATACTCAGTTCAACCGCACTTTTTTTCATGCCCAATTCACCTACAGTCTGGATGGCAGCAGGAACGCTTTGGATTTTGGATTCCTGCATCAATGTCTCCATGGAACCTTTCAGGGCTTTTGTTGCAGATAACCTCAATGATAAACAACGTTCATTTGGTTATGCCATGCAGAGCATGTTCATTGGTGCTGCATCTTTTATTGCGGGATTTCTTCCGAAGATCCTGGTTGATTGGTTTGGCGTGTCAAGAAAAAAAATCAATGGTGGTATACCCGAAAATATCGTCTGGTCTTTTTATATCGGCGCAGCAGTTTTCCTCATTGCGATACTGATTACTGTTTTTAAAAGCAAGGAATATCCACCCGATGAAAATCAATTACCACAAGACAGCGGCAACATCTTCCAAGAGATTTATAGTGCTATCATCCATATGCCCGCTCAAATGAAAAGACTGGCCTTGGTGCAGTTTCTTACCTGGCCGGGTCTTTTCCTCATGTGGTTTTATTATAGCACTGGTGTGGCGGTCAATATTTTTGGCGGTGATGCCAAGGCTCCAGAAGGGTCTATTGCATCACTCAGGTTTACAGAGGGTTTGGAGCTTGCCAACGCAACCTCTGCCATCCTCAACCTGGTTACCTTTCTCTTCGCTTTTTCCATTCCCTTTATTGTCTCAAAACTGGGAAAAAAACTCACCCATACGCTCTGTCTTGTCATAGGTGGGCTGGGATTGATTTCTGTCAACATGTTTGAACAAGCGAACATGCTCTACCTCTCAATGGGAATGGTTGGCATTGCATGGGCATCCATCCTTTCAATGCCTTATACCATTCTGGCCGGTAGCATACCCCCCCAGAAAATGGGAATTTACATGGGTATTTTTAATTTTTTTATTGTTCTGCCAGAAATCATTGCTTCGTTGAGTTTTGGAAGCATCATGGAAAATTTTCTGAACAATGACCGATTGATGGCAGTAACCATTGGGGGAATCCTTTTGATTGCGGCAGGTATCATTTGTGCAGTGATTGTCAAAGAAGAAAAAAACTAACATGGAATGCCCAGTCAAAAATTAAATACACATGAAATCAACCAGCAAGATTTGTTTATTCTCCCTATGCTTATTGCTTTCTTCATTTTCCTTTGCAAATGAATCAATCAATGTCTATCCAACCCATTGGTGGGTGGGGATGAAAAGCAACAAGCTTCAATTGATGGTTCACACCGATCAGGATCTGCCACAATCAGTAAAAGTTAGCGGCAATGGTCTTAGCATACAAAAAGTATCCCAGCCTGAAAACAAACATTATGTTTTCATCGACCTCATCATTCTCCCCAATGTCAAACCTGGGAAATTCAGGTTCAGTTTTTCCAATGGAAAAAGTTTTGAATATCAATTGAAACAAAGGGAGAAATCCTTGGGTGGTACCAAACACCAGGGTGTCAATGCTTCAGACCTGATCTATTTGATCATGCCTGACAGGTTTGTCAATGCAGACCCCAGCAATGATCAATTTGTTGACCTCAGGGACAATGCTGCGGACAGAACCAATCCTTATGCAAGACATGGTGGTGATTTGGCCGGAGTGACAGCAAAGCTTGATTATCTGAAAAATATTGGAGTAACCTCCATTTGGATGACACCGATTTTGGAAAACAACATGCCGAAAATGCAGGAAAACCAGTGGGTCATGAGTGGGTATCATGGATATTGGATAACAGATCATTATACGGTTGACAAACGGATGGGGGGAAATGATGCTTACAAGAATATGGTGAAGTCTGCGCATGAGAAAGGTTTGAAAATAATACAGGATGCTGTTTACAACCATGTTGGGTCGTATCACCATACTGTGCTTGATTTGCCGATGAAAGATTGGCTCAACCAATGGCCAACATATACTGGAGCCAATCACCGTGAAGAACTTTTCATCGATCCTTATGCAGTTGCTTCCGAGAAAAAAACCATGATTGGTGGTTGGTTTGTTCCACACCTTCCAGACCTCAACCTTGCGAATCCTTTTTGTGCCAATTTTATCATCCAGAGCAATATCTGGTCAACGGAAGAATTTGGCATAGATGGTTGGCGTGTTGATACCTATAAATATTGTGATGAAAATTTCCTGAACACCATCAACGCTGCATTGCTCAAGGAGTTTCCTTCCTTGACGGTTTTTGGTGAGGCCTGGACCAACACCGTTGTTGCCAGTGCGTATTTCACCCAAAATAACATCAATGCACCTTTTAAACACCAGATCAAGGGGGTGACCGATTTTCCCTTAAACAGTGCTCTTTATGATGGATTGAACCAGCCATTTGGATGGACAGAAGGCATAACAAGGGTTTACATGACTTTAGCACAGGACTTGCTCTATAAGGATCCCATGACCAATTGCATTTTTCTTGACAACCATGACATGAACCGGTTTTACTCCATGGTAGGTGAGGATCTTGCTAAATACAAAATGGGTCTTGGCATGTTGCTGACCATGCGGGGTATTCCGCAGGTCTATTATGGCACTGAAATCCTCATGAAGAACTACAAGGATCCCAATGATGCTGCTGTAAGAAAGGATTTTCCTGGTGGTTGGTCTGCTGATTCTACAGATAAATTCAAGATTTCTGCTCTGGATTCAAAAGAAAAAGAAGCCTTTACTTATTTTCAACAATTGGCCAATTTCAGGAAGAACAGCCCAGCCATCAAACAAGGAACCCTTAAACAGTACATCCCACAAAATGGGGTCTATGTGTATTTCAGGTTGCACGAAAAACAAAAACTCATGTGCATCGTCAATACTTCTGCAGACGAGGCCGCCATCGAACTGGATCGTTATAATGAAATACTGACTGGTTCAACGAGACTTGTAAATGCCATGACTGGTAATGTTATCATAAAAACCTCCAGGTTTACCATTCCTTCAAAGTCATTTCAGATATTTGAATTGAAGAATTAAACCTCCTGAATGCATCATCCCAAAGAAAAAGAGAATAACCCCAAACCTTATGAGGAGGTTCATTTTATTCAGACTTCCGGCCCAGTATGGAACTATTCATTTTTTTCTGAAGAGATCATCAATGATTTTCAACAAGGCACCCTATACAATGCCTATCAATTTTTTGGCAACAAACAGATTGATGTGTTGGGCACTGCAGGCACTTATTTTGCGGTTTGGGCACCCAATGCAACGAGGGTAAGCATTGTAGGAAATTTCAACAACTGGCAAGATGGGATTCATCCACTGTTTGTCAGATTGGATAAATCTGGTATCTGGGAAGGGTTTATTCCAAATTGCAAGAGGGGAGAAGTATACAAATACTCCATCCATGGTTTCGAAGGAAAAATCATGCAAAAGGGGGATCCCTACGCTCATTTTTGGGAGAAGAAACCCCTAACTGCCAGCATTACCTGGAATTTTGAATATGATTGGAAGGATTTACAGTGGATGGAAACCAGAGAAAAACACAATTCATTATCATCTCCTTATTCTGTTTACGAAGTACACTTGGCCAGCTGGATGAGGCCCGACCCTTTTGATGAGGAATCTTATTTCAGTTACTGGCAAATTGCCCAACGCTTGGTTCCCTATGTTAAACAGATGGGATTCACCCATGTCGAGTTGATGCCTGTGATGGAGTATCCATTTGATGGCAGCTGGGGTTACCAGGGAACAGGTTACTTTGCACCCACTTCCCGTTTCGGCAATCCGGAGGAATTCATGGCCATGATTGATTTTTTTCACCGGGAAGGCATAGGGGTTATCCTGGATTGGGTGCCATCCCATTTCCCTTATGATAGTCATGGACTTTTCATGTTTGATGGTACACATACCTATGAATATGCTGACATGCGCAAAGGCTATCATCCAGACTGGAACAGTTATATTTTCAATTACAAGCGGGGAGAGGTAAGGTCATTTTTGATCAGCAATGCCCGTTTCTGGCTTGACAAGTTCCATGTTGATGGCCTGAGGGTAGATGCAGTTTCTTCCATGCTCAAGCTGGATTATTCCAGAAACGATGGAGAATGGGAGCCCAACGAATTTGGTGGAAATGGTAACATTGAGGCCATTGCTTTTTTGAAAGACATGAACCAGATGGTTTATCGGGATTTTACAGGAGTCCAAACAATTGCAGAGGAGGCCACCAACTGGCCCGGCGTTTCCAAGCCCACCTATGCAGATGGGTTGGGATTTGGAATGAAATGGATGATGGGCTGGATGCACGATACTCTCCGGTATTTCAAGCAGGATCCTTTGTACCGTCCATTCCAACAAAATCAGTTGACGTTCAGCATGATGTATTATTATGATGAAAATTTCATGCTTCCCCTCAGCCACGATGAGGTAGTTCATGGAAAATCTCCCATGATTTACAAAATGCCGGGTGATGAATGGCAGAAATTTGCCAGCTTAAGGTTGCTTTATACTTATATGTTTGCCCATCCCGGAGCCAAACTTATTTTTATGGGGAATGAATTCGCACAGACCGATGAATGGAATTACAAAACATCCTTGCGATGGGATCTGTTGGAATATCCAAGCCATGCCGGAATGAAAGCTTGCGTGGCTGGATTGGTGCATCTGTTGAAACAGGAACCAGCGCTGTATGAACAACAATTTCATCATCAAGGCTTTGCCTGGCACGACCTGGAGCACAGAGAAGAATCAGTCATCTGTTTCAGGCGGTTATCGAAAAATAATGACCAGGAGTTGATGGTTGTTTTGAACATGACACCCCAAGAAAGGCTCGGCTGGACATTACGTGTAAGTTCTTCAGACCAATGGACTGAAATATTCAACAGCGATGAAATAAAGTACTGGGGTACGGGAAACTACTTAAACAACACAGTTATTAACCCTATTTTTCAAAAAAATGCAGATTCCTATGAAATAACAATCTCTCTGCCTCCGTTAGGTGGATGTATTCTGAAAAGAATCAATCCGAACCTAAATCCTCCCCAATGAAAAAGTCAATTGTATTGGCAATAGCTATCACAATAACATTAGGTGCACTTGCAAGAAGCGCCGATGACAGTGTAAAAGTTCTCTTACAGAAAGCCAAGGTTGAACAGGAAGCAGGCCGACATAAATTGGCCCTAGAATACCTGCAACAAGCTGTAACAGCAAACCCCAACTTAATAGAAGTCCATAGGGCACTCGGCATTGCAGCATTGGAAGTTAGACAGTTTGATTTAGCCCGCCAGTCTTTCCTCACTGTTTTGGCTTCCCAACCCAACGATGCAGTTGCCTTGGAAAAGGTTACCGAGATTTTCTACAATTTCCGCAAATGGGACGATGCCATCAAATATGGCCAGAAATTATTGTCCCTTAACCTTGGCAAGCGGGTGAATTTTATGATAGGCAGGAGCTTGTATGAGAAAGAAGATTTTGCTCAGTGTTTCAAATACCTTGATGCTGCCTTCGTTGAAGAGCCTAAAAATGCTGAGATTCCTACCATGTTCGCCAGGGCCTTGGTAGACATGAGCAACTTCAAAGCTGCTGCCAGGTATTACCACGAAGCATTAAAAATTGATACCGCCAACAACAGGTTGATGAATGAATTGGGGATGACCTATTCTGCCATGAACCATGAAAAGACTGCTGTCAAATATTTTGAAATGGCCATTGAAAATGGCTACAAGGTTGACAACAATTTTATCGAAAATCTTTCCAACTCCTATATCGCAGCTGGCATGCCCCAAAAAGGAATGGAGATGTTGCTGAAATTGCTTGAGAAAAGGCCCGGTGATATCGATTTGCTGAACAATGTTGCCAACAATTACTATACCCTTGGTAACTACAAAGAAGCCATCAATTACTGGGACAAGGTACTGTACCTTGATAGGGAAGAAGCAAGAGCACTTTACATGATTGGCATGAGCTATATCAAAATGGGTGACAAAAACAAAGGCGCTGCACTTTGCAATAAGGCAATTGAAATGGATCCCAGCCTGAAACAATTCAGGAATGTGAGCGGTGGTCCATTTGGTGGATAAAATAGTTAGGGATTTTGGTTTAGCCCGGGAAATGTACAATTTACATTTTCTCGGGCACTTTTATGCCCAGCAATTCCATCCCGCTGGCAATGATGGTTGCCACCAGGCTGGAGATTTTCAGCCTTAATTGTTTTTTCTCCTCAGATTCAGCATTGCCAATGCTCAGTGCAGCATAGAAAGAGTTGAAGGATTGCGCCAGCTGAAACAAATAGGTTGCAATGACGGATGGGTCAAAATCATCAGCAGCTTGCTTGAGTACCACTGCGTAATGCTCAGTCAACAAGAGCAAATCTTTTTCAGCCTTCAGCAACGGACTTGGGAATAATTTGACGGCAGCATCAACAGAGGATTTTCTTAATACCGACTTGATCCTTGCATGGGTATATTGCACAAAAGGACCTGTGAATCCGTGGAAATCAATGGACTCCTCAGGATTGAAGATCATTTTCTTTTTAGGATCCACACGAAGTAGAAAATATTTCAAGGCACCTAGCCCAATGGTATCATACAATTCAACCAATTCCTGCTCACCAAAATCCTTGACCTTGCCAAGGTTCTGTGTATGCTCCCTTGAAATGGAAACCATTTCGTCGATCAGGTCATCAGCGTCCACAACAGTTCCTTCCCGGCTCTTCATCTTTCCGGTAGGTAGTTCAACCATGCCATAAGACAGGTGGTGAATGCCATCAGCATAAGGAAGTCCCAATTTTTTGCAGATCAGTTGCAGCACTTTCATGTGGTAATTTTGTTCATCACCAATCACGTAAATGCTCTGGTCCATGCCAAATTCATCATATTTTTTCTGGGCAAGGCCTATGTCTTGCGTGATGTAAACCGATGTGCCATCCTTGCGGAGCACCAGTTTTTCATCCAGCCCTTCAGTGGTCAGGTCTATCCAAACACTGCCGTCGGGTTTCCTGTAAAAAACACCTTTTGTCAGCCCTAGCTCAACAGTGTCTTTGCCCAGCAGGTAGGTATCACTTTCATAGTATGTTCTGGCAAAATCAGAACCGATTCTTCGATAGGTTACATCAAAACCTGCATAAACCCATTGGTTCATTTTTTTCCACAAGTCAATGACTTCAGGTTTTCCATTTTCCCAATCGAGCAGCATCTGTTGTGCCTCTTTCATGATGGGCGCCTCTTTTTCTGCCGTAGCCTTGTCCATCCCCTCGGCAATGAGTTGCTCAATTTCCAGTTTATAGGCATCATTGAACTTGACATAATAATCACCTACAAAATGGTCTCCTTTGGCGCCTGTTGACGCTGGCGTGGCCTGGTTACCGTACCTGTTCCAAGCAATCATGCTTTTGCAAATATGGATACCACGGTCATTGACAATGCAGGTCTTGAAAACATCATATCCATTGGCTTTCAGGATCTCAGCAATGCTTCTACCAAGAAAATTATTTCTCAGATGACCCAGGTGAAGCGGTTTATTGGTATTGGGAGATGAATACTCCACCATGACCTTTTTACCATTAAGTGGTGCTTTTCCAAAACAAGGATCCTGGTAATGTTTGTTCAGCATATCAAGCAAAAAGACAGGCTGAATGGTGAAATTCAGAAAACCCTTGATGACGTTGAAGGAATCAAAAAAAACAGGATCATCAGCAATCATTTTGTTGCCCAGTGCATTTCCCAATGTTTCAGGCGATGATTTGAGTTGTTTGATCAGCGAGAACAATACAATCGTATAATCACCTTCAAATTCTGGTTTTGTTGAGCTGACCTGAAAATCACGTTCTGTGAAACGGATTCCATGGAGCGATTCAATTGCATCGATTGCCTTTTCTCTGATGATTTTGCTTAGCATAATTGATAAGATTGGTGCAAATGTACGATTCCCTTAATTTTATAGCATGTTGAAACATTTGATCCAATTCATGCTTTGTTTGCCATTCCTGGCTTTTCTCAACCAGTCAGTTTCCGCACAAAACAAAAAAATAGATCTTCAGGGTCACCGCGGCTGCAGGGGATTGATGCCTGAAAACACGATTGCAGCCCTGCTGCATTCTATTGACCTTGGGGTTACTACCCTTGAAATGGATGTTGTCATTACCAAGGATAACAAAGTAATCCTCTCCCATGAACCCTTCATGAATCCTGAAATTGCTACTCCGCCAACAGGACAGCAATTCTCATCGCCCAAGGATAAATCATTTAATATTTATAACATGACCTATGAGGATGTGTCAAAATGGGATGTTGGAATGAAGTTTCACCCCAATTTTCCCTTGCAGACAAAGATATCCGCCATCAAGCCTTTGCTCAGTGATGTGATTGCTGCAGTTGAGGAGTATACAAAGGCCAAAAAACTTAAACCACTCAACTACAATATTGAGACAAAATGTGCACCTTCAACAGATGGGATTTCTCACCCCAATCCTGAAACTTTTGTGAAGCTAATGATGGATGTTATCACCAAAGGAAAAATCTCCAGAAGAACCATTATCCAGTCATTTGATAAAAGAACCTTACAGGTTTTGCACCAATCCTTTCCATCAATCAAAACATCTTATTTGTTTGGTGGATCCATTAAAAAAACACCAGAGCAATGGGTGGCTGATCTTGGTTTTCGTCCCAATATATTGAGTCCTGTTTATCAGCTGATCGATAAGGCATTTATCGAAGCTTGCAGGAAACTGAAGATAAAAGTGATTGCATGGACTGTCAATGAAGAAAAAGACATTGAAAAAATGGCAGTATTGGGCGTGGATGGTATCATTTCAGACTATCCTGACCGATTTAGCATCCTTAAAATCCGTTAATTCTCTGCTGATTCATCAGCTTTCCTGCCTTTTTGGTAAATTTGCAGTTCACACCAAGCAATGCAAACAATTGAAGTAGCTGACAAGCATGTTGTTCGACAATTCCTGGAATTTCCATTTTCCATTTATGGGAACGATGCTCAGTGGGTATGTCCCTTGTTGAATGACATCGAGTCCGTATTTGATCCCCAAAAAAATAATTTTTTCACCTTTGGCAAATGCACCAGGTGGATTCTTGTTGATAAAAACAACGCTGTCATTGGCCGGATAGCAGCCTTCATCAATGAGAAAAAGGCCTACAATGAACAACAACCGACAGGCGGATGTGGTTTTTTTGAATGCATAGATGATCAAGCTGCTGCTAACCTGCTTTTTGATCAGGCGAAGACATGGCTGGAATCTCATGGCATGAAGGCCATGAATGGTCCCATCAACTTTGGAGAAAATGACATGTGGTGGGGGCTTTTGGTTGATGGCTTCTCCAGCCCATTTTATGGGATGAATTACAATCCACCCTATTATAAAACCCTTTTTGAATCTTACGGGTTTAAAGTTAAATACGAGCAAATATCGAATAGAATTGATGTTAGAAAAGGCTTGCCTGAAAAAGTGGCTAAAATTTCCAGCTGGGTAGCCAAAAGAAATGGCTACATTTTCCGTCACCTTGATACAGCAGACATACCCCGTTATTCAAGGGATTTCAAGGAGATTTACAACGACGCCTGGAAGGATTTTGAAAATTTTACCACGGTAACTGATGCCACCATTGAGGAAACCATCAACAAAATCAAACCCGTGATGGATCCCAACCTCATTTGGTTTGCCTATACGTCCAAGGATGAACCAGTTGCCTTTGTCATGATTCTTCCTGACACCAATGAACTGATCAAAGGCCTTAATGGCCGTTTGGATTTGTTGGGCAAGCTTAAATTTGTTTGGAACAAATTTACTATCAAACACAAGAGAATGCGTGCCGTCATCATGGGCACAAAAGAACAATACCGCAACATGGGACTTGAATCCTGCCTATTCATGAAACTGCAGGAATATACCAGGCCCTTGAAGCATTATGAAGAACTTGAATTGTCTTGGGTGGGCGATTTCAATTCAAAAATGCTTGCCTTGCACGAAGCTGTTGGGGCTACTTATTCAAAAAAGCATACCACTTACACGTGTAGATTTTAACCTATTCAACTGTTTTTTCTTTGAAACCATTTATTGAAAATATCCTTGATTTTTTTTATCCCTTTTTCAGGAGGTTTTTTGACCAGACCACCTTCCGGTATGCCGCCTGTGGAGGTGTGAATACAGTATTTGATATTTTTCTGTTTTTCATCAGTTATAATTTTATTCTTGACAAGAAAAACCTGGATCTTTCATTTATTGTGATCAGTCCGCATATTGCCGCATTTCTGATGGCATTTTTGGTAAGTTTCCCCATAGGATTTTTTTTGATGCGTTTCATCGTTTTTACTGCTTCTCCCTTGCGTGGCAGGGTACAGTTTTTCAGGTACCTGTTAACAGTGAGTGTCAGCCTGTTTCTTAATTATTTCTTCCTCAAACTTTTGGTTGAACATGTTCACCTTTATCCCACCATTTCAAAGGTGATTACCACTTTTTTTGTCATTGCATTCAGTTATATCTCCCAAAGGCATTTCAGTTTTAAATCAACCAAAGCTTCAACGTGATGAATGCTGCACCAATACTAGATGTCCTTATTATTGGTGCAGGCCCCATCGGTTTGGCCTGTGGTATTTCCTGTACACAGAATGGTTTATCTTATTTGATTGTTGAAAAAGGCCCCCTTGTCAATTCCCTTTACAACTATCCACTCAATATGACCTTTTTTTCAACTGCTGACAAGCTGGAAATTGGCAATGTTCCCTTCATTTCACACAACCCCAAACCCACCAGATCAGAAGCACTGGAATACTATCGAAGGGTATCTATGCATTGGAAGCTAAAGCTGGCCTTGTATGAAGCAGTAGAATCCGTCACACCATCATCAAATGTTTTCAGGGTAAAAACATCCAAATCCCTGTATCAAGCCAAAAAAATCATCATAGCGTCAGGCTTTTATGATATTCCCAAACTCATGCATGTTCCGGGGGAAGATCTGCCCAAGGTGCACCACTATTACAAGGAACCGCATATTTATTATGGTCAGCAAATTGTTGTGGTGGGAGCTGCCAATTCTGCAGTGGATGTTGCCATGGAAACATGGAGAAAGGGGGCTGAAGTGACCATGGTCATTCGGGATGAGCAAATCAGGGAGTCTGTGAAGTACTGGATTCGGCCAGACATAGAAAACAGGATTAGCGAAGGCTCGATCAAAGCCTATTACAATGCCTCGATTGCTGCCATCAGGGAAACTGAAGTAGACATATCAACACCCGATGGCATCGAAACGATTTCCAATGATTTTGTACTTGCCATGACAGGGTATCTCCCTGATTTTGATTTTTTGGCATCTATTGGCATTGCTGCAGGTACCGACCCTTATCAAACTCCGGTGCACGATCCAGTCACCATGATGACCAATATTGAAGGAGTTTATCTTGCTGGTGTGATTTGTGGAGGCCTTAAAACCAACAAATGGTTCATTGAAAACTCCCGTCATCATGCCGATTTGATCATCAGCCATATCCTTCAAAAAAACTGATTGCGATCATGTTTTCCTTTTTTATGCCATTTTGATCAATAAAAACAGCCATAATGTTCTGTTTGTCATGCTTTTGAATGAAAAACTGACAAGATTTCCTGATTTGATGAACGGCATATCTCTTGCACATTACGATTATCTAAAATCTTAAATATGGCAAAAATCATTGGAATTGACCTAGGAACGACCAACAGTTGCGTTTCAGTAATGGAAGGTAACGAACCAGTTGTTATCGCCAACGATGAAGGAAGAAGAACTACCCCCAGTGTTGTGGCATTTCTCAAGAATGGCGAACGCAAAGTGGGAGATCCTGCAAAACGTCAGGCCATTACGAACCCCATCAACACCATCTCGAGTGTGAAGCGGTTCATGGGACGTCGTTTTGACGAAGTGACAGAAGAGATAAAACATTGGAGTTATAATGTGGCCAAGGGCGACAACAATACCGTAAGGATTGATATTGATGGTCGTCTTTACACACCACAGGAAATCAGTGCCATGGTTCTGCAAAAAATGAAGAAAGTGGCCGAAGATTATCTTGGGCATGAGGTGAACGAAGCAGTTGTTACTGTACCTGCTTACTTCAACGATGCGCAACGCCAGGCCACCAAAGAAGCCGGTGAAATTGCAGGCCTTAACATCAGAAGGATCATTAACGAGCCTACTGCTGCAGCTTTGGCCTATGGTCTTGATAAAAAGAATGTGGACAGCAAGATTGCCGTTTTTGACCTGGGTGGAGGAACATTTGACGTTTCCGTTCTTGAGTTGGGCGATGGTGTTTTTGAAGTGAAATCTACGAATGGTGATACCCATCTTGGTGGGGATGATTTTGATAAATTAATCATGGACTGGTTGGCCGAAGAATTCCAAAAGGAAGAAAATATTGACCTGAGAAAGGATCCAATGGCTCTTCAGCGATTGAAAGAAGCTTCTGAAAAAGCAAAAGTTGAGCTTTCTGGTTCATCTGAAACGGAAATCAACCTCCCTTATGTTACCGCCATTGATGGTGTTCCCAAGCACCTGGTTAAAAAACTGACCAGGGCCAAGTTTGAGCAACTTGCCGACAAATTGTTTGAGCGCTGCTTGAAGCCTTGCGAACAGGCATTGAAAGATGCTGGCATGAATGTAAGTGAAATCGATGAGGTTATCCTTGTTGGTGGATCTACCAGGATTCCCAAGGTGCAGGAAATTGTTGAAAAGTTCTTTGGTAAAAAACCCAACAAGAGCGTTAATCCAGATGAAGCCGTAGCCATTGGTGCAGGCGTACAAGGTGCTGTACTAACTGGTGAGGTAAAAGATGTTCTGTTGCTTGATGTAACCCCATTGAGCTTGGGAATTGAAACCCTTGGAGGAGTAATGACTGTTTTGATTCCTTCCAACACCACCATCCCTACCAAAAAGTCTGAAAGCTTCTCTACTGCTGCAGATAACCAACCTGGTGTTCAGATCCATGTTATTCAGGGAGAAAGGCCAATGGCCAACCAGAACAAGACCCTTGGTATTTTCAACCTAGATAATATTCCTCCAGCACCAAGGGGTGTACCTCAAATTGAAGTAACATTTGACATTGATGCCAATGGTCTGATCAATGTTAGTGCAAAAGACAAAGGCACTGGAAAGGAACAGAAGATTCGCATTGAAGCTGGAAGTGGTTTGACCAAAGAGGAGATTGAAAAAATGAAGGCCGAAGCAAAAGCCAACGAGGCAACAGATAAGGAAGCCCGTGAGAAAATTGAGAAAATCAATGCTGCGGATGCCCTCATTTTCCAAACAGAAAAACAAATGAAAGAGTTTGGTGAAAAGATTCCTGCAGAGAAAAAAGCAGTCATCGAATCAGCCCTTTCTAAACTCAAAGAAGTCCATAAGTTGCAGGATGTTGATTCAATAGAAGCGGCAACCAAAGAACTGAATGATGCATGGATGGCTGCCAGTCAGGACATGTACAATGCAACACAAGGTGCTGAACAGGCAGGACCTCAAGCAGACGGGCAAGAAGCAGGTGGTGCAAAATCATCCGCAGACAATGTTACGGATGCAGAATTTGAGGAAGTTAAATAACAAACAACACCAACAAAAAGGGGATCCATAAGATCCCCTTTTTTTATACCAATTCCATCCAGGTATGGTCAGCCAATAGTTTAACCGCTGCTGCACATTTTTTGAATGGTCCGGATGGACCCCATTCTCTAGGGCTGACAAGAGAAAGAAAGTGGCTTCCATCCTTTTTCTCGTAGAGATAATATTGTTGCCCTATCACAGGAGTGAAATTCAATTTTGCGCTGTAAATCAATACAGATAACTCTTTTCTTCTTTGTATTTCCTGGGCTTGAAGGGCCAACAATTCAATTTGCTGCCTGATTTGGGAGAGCTGCATATTGGTCTGTTCCTCCATGGCCGTCAGGGATTTGTGCCTGATCATCCCTTCCTCAGTGGGCCTGATCACCGCACCTGAAACAGAAGTTGAATAGGGGAGCACACTCATTTGCTTGTGGTAATATGAAATGTTCTGGTAGGCTGTCCCTTCTTCGCTTGTGCTTTGCTCAGTAACTTTCAGATAACCGTTTGGTTGGATTTCATGAAAAATCCGTAGCGTCTTTTCTTCTGAGACCAGCAACAAGATCTCAAAACTGATGCTGTCAATGAACTGTACCTTTGCTTTTTCCGCTATTCCAAGGTCTGCCATGGGGTGAAAATCACCATCTGCTTCAATTACATAATCGGATGAAAAGGCCTGGTTTTCCAAAGTAACCCAATTCATTTCTACGCTAAGGGTATTTCGCTCACCTGAGGCACTCAACTTGTAAATACCGGATTTAGGCCTTTCGCCTTTTTCGTAAATACCCTTTTCAGGAAAAAGTTGCCACGAGTATAAAAAGTTATATGCCTGAATCATAATTCCAATAACAAAATTTATCCCTTATGGTTCTAAAAAATTATATTTTGAATTGGCATTCAATGAATTGACTTAATTTTACACTCTATGACAATTGAACAAATAAAGAGTATGAGAGACCGCCTATCCGTCTTGAGGAGGTTTCTTTGACGTCGAAAATCGACGATATAAAATAAATGAGGACAAGCTAAAGTCACAATCGCCTGGATTCTGGGACGATAACAAGCGTGCTACGGAGATTCTCAAAACCATTAAGCTTAACGAATACTGGCTCAACCTCTACACTTCAACTGATGCTGCAGTAGAAGACCTTGTGGTATTGTTCGAATTCTGGAAAGAGGGCGAATGTTCCGAAGAGGAAGTGAAGTTGGCCAACGATAAGGCTATTGCGGCTTTGGATGAAGCCGAGTTCAAGAGTACCCTCAACCAACCCGAGGATGAACTTCCTGCGGTGCTACAGGTCAACAGTGGCGCGGGTGGTACGGAAAGCCAGGACTGGGCTGAGATGCTTGTTCGGATGTACAGAATGTACGGAGAAAAACAAGGCTGGACCGTAACTGAACTGGATTGGCAGGATGGAGATGGTGCTGGAATTAAATCGGCTGTTTTGCAGTTTGAAGGACCTTTTGCCTACGGATTTCTGAAAGCAGAAAATGGTGTTCATCGGTTGGTAAGGATTTCTCCTTTTGATAGCAATGCCCGAAGGCATACCTCTTTTGCATCTGTTTATGTGTATCCGCTGGTTGATGACTCCATTGAAATTGAAGTCAATCCAGCTGATTTGGTATGGGAATTTTACCGCTCAGGTGGAAAGGGTGGACAGAATGTAAACAAGGTAGAAACGGCAGTAAGGCTTAAGCATACTCCCAGTGGTATCATTGTTGAATGTCAACAGGCGAGGACCCAGGGCGAGAACAGGGAAAAAGCCCTCAAGATGCTCAAGAGCAAATTATATGAAGAGGAAATGAGAAGGCGTGAGGAACTCAAAAATGCCAATAACGCCTCCAAGAAAAAAATTGAGTGGGGAAGTCAGATCCGCAGCTATGTTTTCCATCCATACAAGATGATCAAGGATCACAGGACTGACCATGAGGTAGGCAATATCCAACCCGTAATGGACGGTGACCTTGACGGTTTCATCAAAGCCTATCTCATGATGGAAAAAGAAAATGTTTCAACTTAAAATCACCATAAATGAACAACGGTCATTATAGTTTGCCAATTCCTGCCAATGAGCCCATCTTAACATATGTTCCAGGTTCAACAGAACGCAAAAGACTTAAAGAGGTCATCATTGAGCTGAAATCCACCAGCATTGATGTGCCCATGTACATTGGTTCCAGAGAAATCAGAACCAACAATAAAGTGGCCATGCGTCCACCACACGAACGCAAACACGTGTTGGGATATTTTCATGCAGGTGAGGCCAAACATGTTAAAATGGCCATTGATGCTGCCTTGGCGGCAAAAAATGACTGGGAAGCCATGCCGTGGGAAAGCAGGGCTGCTATCTTCTTGAAGGCGGCAGACCTTATCGCAACACGTTACAGACCATACATGAATGCCACCACCATGCTGGGGCAGAGCAAAAATGTTTTTCAGGCAGAAATTGACAGCGCATGTGAACTCATTGATTTCCTAAGGTTCAATGTTCATTTCCTGGGAGAAATATACCAACAACAACCGGTGAGTGCACCGGGAATTCACAACAGGCTTGAATACCGTCCTTTAGAGGGCTTTGTTCTGGCCATCAGTCCTTTCAATTTCACTGCCATTGGCGGAAATCTTCCCGCTTCAGCAGCACTTTGTGGTAACACCGTTGTTTGGAAATGCGCCAACACACAGGTATACTCCGCGCAAATGTTCATGCGGATCATGAAAGAGGCGGGCCTGCCAGATGGCGTCATCAACCTTATTTATGTTGATGGACCTACATTGGGTAGCGTTTGTTTCAGTCATCCTGAATTTGCAGGAGTTCATTTTACCGGTTCAACAGGTGTTTTTAACCAGATGTGGAAGACCATTGGTGAAAACATTTCAAGATTCCGTTCTTACCCAAGAATTGTAGGGGAGACAGGAGGAAAGGATTTTGTCATGGTACATCCATCAGCTGATCCTGATGTTGTGGCCACGGCTTTGCTCAGGGGTGCATTTGAATTCCAGGGACAAAAATGTTCTGCTGCTTCAAGGGCTTATATTCCTTCCAACCTTGCATCTGCCGTTAGGAAAAGATTGATTGCAGGCATCAAAAGTTTTACAATGGGTTCTGTTGAGGACTTCAGCAATTTTATCACTGCAGTCATCGACGATAAGTCTTTCAACAAAATCAAGTCCTATATCGACAAGGCAAAAAGATCATCTAAAGTGAAAGTAATTGCAGGTGGTAACTGCGACAAATCAATTGGGTATTTCATTGAGCCCACAGTCATTGAAACAACAGATCCCAAATATATTACCATGTGCGAGGAAATTTTTGGACCAGTGCTCACTATGTATGTTTATCCTGAGCGCAAGTTCAGTGAAACACTCGAATTACTAGACCAGACTTCACCTTATGCCCTTACAGGTTCCATCATTTCTCAAGACCGGGCTGCAATTGTAGAAGCAACAAAGACATTGAGAAATGCAGCAGGAAATTTTTACATCAATGATAAACCCACGGGTGCTGTTGTTGGACAGCAGCCTTTTGGTGGGGCAAGGGGTTCTGGCACCAATGATAAGGCGGGATTTTCCATCAATCTCTACCGTTGGTTGAGTGTAAGGACCATCAAGGAAACATTTGACCCTCCCAAGGATTACAAGTATCCTTTCATGCAGCCAGAATAATCAAAAGAATTGGATTTTATATATTTACATTAAGTCAACTGAAAAATGAAAGGAGTCAATACCATCATGGAAGAAGATCAACTCAAACTGACCTTAAAAAGGTTGGCCCATGAGTTGATTGAAAACCATTATCCATTTACGGATACTTGTATCATTGGTATTCAGCCAAGAGGTATTGCCATCAGTGATTTCATCACACAGTATATCCAAACCATTCATCCGGAAGTCAGCATTCATTACGGTAAATTAGACATCACTTTTTACAGGGACGATTTCAGGGGGCAAATTCACATTCCCAGCATAACTGATCTTCCTTTTTCCATTGAAAGAAAAAAAGTCATTCTGATTGATGATGTACTGTATACAGGCCGCACCATCAGGGCAGCGATGGATGCCTTGCTTGACAACGGGCGCGCACAAAAAGTGGAACTGTGTATTTTGGTTGACCGTAAGTTCAGCAGAGAACTCCCCATTCAGCCTGATTATGTTGGAAAATCGATTGATTCTATCGTTACACAAAAGGTGAAGGTGATGTGGGGCGATGAAAAAAAGGTGATTTTATATGATAGCATTTGATGCCCTGCAAAAATTTGTCGTAAAATTATAACTGTATACCATAAATTTGCTCCCTAATGCAACTAAGCTCAAAACACTTGCTCGGCATTAGAGACCTCCTTCCGGGAGATATTCAACTTATTCTAGACACAGCCCGTCAATTCAAGGAAGTACTTCAAAGGCCCATCAAAAAGGTTCCCTCTCTGCGAGACATCACCATTGTCAACCTTTTTTATGAGAATTCAACCAGAACAAGAATTTCGTTTGAGTTGGCAGAAAAAAGATTGAGTGCAGACACCATCAATTTTGCTGCAAGTAGTTCTTCTGTTTCAAAAGGTGAAACCTTGTTGGATACAGTCAACAATATTTTGTCCATGAAAGTGGATATGGTGGTCATGCGCCATAGTGCTACAGGTGCACCCCATTTTTTAGCGAAGCACATTCCCGCAGCAATTGTCAATGCAGGGGATGGTATCAATGAACATCCTACCCAGGCATTGTTGGATGCATTGTCCATCACTGAAAGATTGGGAGAATTGAAAGGAAAGAAAATTGCCATCATTGGAGACATCATGCATTCAAGGGTTGCTTTGAGTAATATTTACCTGCTCACCAAGATGGGTGCAGAAGTTACCCTTGCAGGCCCGCCTACTTTAATTCCCAAGCACATCAGGGATGCATTTGGCGTTAATGTCACCTACAACGTGAAAGAGGCACTTGAATGGTGTGATGTTGCGAATGTGTTGAGAATACAATTGGAACGCCAGAACCAGGTGCTGTTCTCTTCACTGCGTGAATACAACCAAGCATACGGAATCACCAGGAGTTTGCTGGATTCGCTTCAAAAAGAGGTGCTGATCATGCACCCAGGACCCATCAACAGGGGAGTGGAGCTTGATTCTGATGTGGCCGACAGCAAACAGTCCATCATACTGGATCAGGTTGAAAATGGCGTAGCCGTTCGCATGGCAGTATTGTATCTCTTGTCAGGAAGAAAAGAAACAACATCTTAAAACACATCCATGCAAAAAATTTGTCTTTTCCCTGGCACATTCGATCCGATTACACTCGGTCATGTGGATGTGATCAAACGAGCATTACCCCTTTTCGATAAAATCATTGTTGCGGTTGGTATGAATGCCGGCAAGGCTCCTATGTACAGCGCTGATCAAAGGCAGTCATGGATAGATGAGATCTTTAAAGAAGAAGAGAAGGTTTCTGCAGCTGTTTATGAGGGCCTGACGGTGAATTTCTGTAAAGAGGTTGATGCACAGTATATTCTCAGAGGCATCCGTTATGTGAGTGATTTTGAATATGAGAAGACCATTGCGGATGCCAACAGAACCCTGGATCCTCATATAGAAACTTTTTTCCTTACCTGTGAACCAAAATACACTTCCATTGCCTCAACCATCGTGAGAGACATTATCCGCAATGGGGGAGATGCTTCACTGTTTTTACCAGAAGTGGTTTCTACATCAATTCTTCAACACAGATAGACCTGAATTTTTACCAAGCTACAGGTAGTATTTTTCAATCATTTCCCTGATGGAAGGATATGCTTTTTTTGATAATGCAGCTGCTTCTATTTTGTCAACCCAACGCAATTCCGTAATGTCTTCCTCTATTTGTGGAACCAGGTCTTCTGTTCCTGTTGATTCCATTTTATACCAATGTGATGGCTTAAGAATGGTTTTATTTTGAAAGGAATAGGTATGGTAGGTTGTTTGTAATTTTCCGCAAAGCCTGAGGTTGGATATGCCTGTTTCCTCTTCCACCTCTCTGA
The DNA here is from genome assembly GCA_947463105.1 of Chitinophagaceae bacterium. Classification (GTDB taxonomy): domain Bacteria; phylum Bacteroidota; class Bacteroidia; order Chitinophagales; family Chitinophagaceae; genus Pollutibacter. The sequence goes on along the minus strand of CANHSD010000008.1, from coordinate 4,005 downwards.
GGGCACAAGCATCAATGGTCTCGCCCTCATCCAGTTTTCCTTTGGGCATATCCCATTGTCCACGCCGAAACATCATTAATAATTCACCTTTGGGGTTGAAAACCATTCCACCTGCGGCTTCAATGATCAATCTATCGGCTAGAAATGACTGCCATGCCTGTTCTTGAGTAAAAACGATTGGACCTGATGGTTCGTGAACAATGATGTACATAACTAAATTTTCTTTTCTGATGAGCTTGCTTCAATTTTGCGGTATGACAAACGAAAAAACTGTTGCTGAAAAACTGCTACAAGTTAATGCAGTGAAGTTGAATCCCAAAGAACCTTTTACCTGGGCATCGGGCTGGAAAAGTCCGATTTACTGTGACAACCGTAAACTCCTTGGGTATCCCTATGTAAGGGATTTCATCAAAAGTGAAATGTGCAACGTGATTTTTGAAAAATTCCCTGAAGCTGAACTGCTTGCTGGAGTTGCCACTGCAGGTATTGCCTGGGGTGCGATGGCTGCTGATCAGTTAAAACTTCCTTATATCTACGTGAGACCGAAACCCAAAGAGCATGGTTTGGGTAATCAAATTGAGGGATACCATGAAAAAGGACTGAAAACAGTCATCATTGAGGACCTCATCTCAACAGGAAAAAGCAGTTTGCAGGTGGTTGATGTAGTGAGAAACGCTGGTCTTGATGTCATAGGAATGGTCTCTATTTTTACTTACGGTTTTGAGGCAGCTGCAACTGCCTGTTCTGCAGCCGGTGTTCCAACCATTTCCCTGACCAATTATCCAACATTAATTGAACTGGCCATTGAGAAGGGAACCATCGATCCTCAAGATCAAAATACATTGTTAAACTGGAGCACCAATCCCTCAGAATGGGGCAGATAGTCTTAATTTAGAATCAAATTTACATGCCATGAAAAAAGCAATCTTATCCATCTTTGTACTTTTTATAGCCTTGTCATCAAGTGCCCAACAAAAAAAACCAGTTACTGTTAAAATCAATACACCGACTGTTCAATGTGAGATGTGCAAAAAGAAGATTGAAGAATACCTGGCCTATGAGGAAGGAATTACAAAGGTTGTAGTTGATTTTAAGCAAAAGAAAACTACTGTAACTTACCTCACCGATCGAACAAATCTTGAAAATATAAAAGCTGCCATCGCCAATACCGGTTATGATGCTGAAGATGTCAAGGCTGCTCAAGACGCATATGACAAGCTTCCAAAATGTTGCAAAAAACCTGTAAAATAGTGTGTTAAACATTGAGCTTCAATATTTTCCATGCATCAACGCAATAAGGGATATAGTTGATTGCAAATCGGTTTTTTTTGATAATGAACTTTTTTTTCGACGGTCCAGTTTCCGGAACAGGATGATATTGCCTGGTGGAAATGGGCTTGTTTCCCTGACAATTCCAGTTGTTGGAGGAAGATCGGTTAAACTGCCATTCAAAGCTGTTGAGATCGATTACAGCAGCAACTGGCAACGCGATCATTTTCGTAGTTTTGAAACCATCTATGGTAACTCTCCTTTTTATTTCCAATACTGCGCTTCCCTCAAGGAAATTTTTGATCAGAAACCTCGATTTCTCGTTGACTGGAATGCAACTTGTCTTGATTGGATTGTCAAAAAAATGAAAATCAACCTGACTTTACTACAAGATGGAAATCAATTAACCGATAACCTGGAAACAAGGCAAAGGATTGATATTTATTTGCCGTCTAACCATGATATACCTGGAAAAGAACCATTTATCAAATACCCTCAGTTGTTTGAGGACAGGATTGGTTTTAAGCCCAATGTATCCATTGTAGATCTGTTGTTTAACCTCGGACCTGATGCGCTGAAGAAAATCAACAATCACACTAAACCTCTTTGAGAGTCAATAGTCTAAGAGTTTGTACTTATCCAAATTTTCAGTAATTTTCCATTTAGCCAAACATTGTTCATGAGAAGACTGGTTGTTGTTTTTGTTTTAACTTTTTTGGGGTCATTTTCCCTTGCCCAGGATTTTTCCAACAAGGGAACGGAGTTTTGGGTAGGTTACGGGAGCCATGTCGCGATGTACAATGCCACTAATGGAACAGTTGACGCAGGGGGCGGAGCACAGGATATGGTTTTGTATTTTACATCGGATCGGAATGCAAATGTTACAGTAAGTATTCCCTCGTTAGGGTGGACTAACACCTATACCGTAGTTGCAAATGCAGTAACTACATCAGCACGTTTACCCAAGACAGGAGCACAAGATTCCAGAATTACTAATGAGGGCAAAAGTGGTAAAGGAATCCACATAACCTCCGATGTTCCCATTATTGCCTATGCTCACATTTATAACGCATCGGTATCCGGTGCCACTTTGTTGTTTCCTGTAAACACTTTGGCCCGTGAATATTATTCCATCAATTACAAGCAAGTCTCCAATCAGAATTATTCCTACTGTTTTTCTTATGTTATTGCAACTGAAGATGATACCAACATAGAAATCATCCCCAGTGCCAGAACCATCCTTAACAATTCAGGTGATACAATCAAAGTCAATCTAAATAAGGGTGAAATCTATAACATACTCGGAAGGCTCAATACCTCGACCAATCCATTCTTGGGTGAAGACCTTACCGGAACAAAGATCAGATCAGTTGCCACACCCACAAGTCCATGTAAACGAATTGCTGTTTTTTCAGGATCAGGAAAACTGAGTATCTCTTGTAACAATGGTTCGGGAAGTGCGGATAATTATATGCAACAAGCTTTTCCTGCAAATGCCTGGGGAAAAAAATACCTTACCGTTCCAACCTTGAGAATGCCAAATAATTTTTTTCGTGTTGCCATCAGCAAGCCTGGTACCGTAGTAAAAAGAAACGGTACAGTTCTTACAGGATTACAGGGTGGTTTTTATTACGAATACCAAAGCAACACACCTGATCTCCTGGAATCTGATCAACCGATAATGGTTGCCCAATATATTACCACTGCAAACAGCTGTGGCAATACCCAAATTGCAGGCAATGGCGATCCTGAAATGATATACATCAGTCCTGTAGAGCAAACAATTGATAAGGTTACTGTCAACTCCACGCCCAATGCTGGAATCAATCAGCATTATATCAATATCGCTATCCATAAAAATGGTTTAAGTTCTCTGAAAGTTGATGGAGCAGCTCCTGTTGTTGCATCTACTGTGCACCCACAAGAATCCAACTATTCATATTTCCAGGTACAGGTTGGAGCCGGATCACATACTATACAGGCCGATTCAGGTTTCAATGCCATTGCATACGGCTATGGAGGTGCTGAAACCTATGGCTACAATGCCGGGGCAAACGTAAAGGATCTTTATCAGACATTAAGCACCAACAACAAATATGCCACGGTAAAACTGCCCGCTACCTGCAAAGGAACACCATTCAACATATCCATTACACTTCCATATGAGCCGCTATCTCTTGAATGGAAAGTTCCCAACTACCCGACAATTCCAAAAGTCAATACTCCAAAGTACGATTCAACATATTTAGTGAATGGTAAACGTATTTATAGCTATTCTCTCAAGGGAACATATGTTTACAATACCATCAATACATACAATATCCAGGTAATTGCCAATAATCCAACCACCGATGGATGTTCTGGCGAACAGCAGATTGATTTTGATTTACAGGTTTTTGAACCACCCAAAGGTGGATTTAAGTTCAATACAACCAATTGCATCACAGACTCCATTGCTTTTATTGATACAACATCCTCAGTGGGTAGGCCAATTATTGGTTATTCATGGGATATGGGAGATGGTAATTTCAGTACGTCAAAAAATTTCAATTATAAGTACAAAAATCCCGGTAAATACACCGTGAAGTATTTTGCCTACACTGATGTTGGTTGTTTGACTGATACCATCATTAAAGATGTATTTGTTGACAGTGTTCCTATCGCTAATTTTTCCATCCTTGGTCCGACATGCCAAAACAAAGATGTCAATTTCGTTGATGCTTCCCGTGTTGGCGG
>CANHSD010000007.1 GCA_947463105.1 Chitinophagaceae bacterium | reverse complement strand
TGGTTGGAAAACTTCCTGGCAGACTATCAAAACATCGTTTTGGTCGTGAGCCATGACCGTCACTTTTTGGATGCTGTGTGTACACATGTGGCCGATGTTGACAGGCAAAAAATCAAGGTATTTACAGGTAACTATACTTTCTGGTACGAGTCATCCCAGTTGATGGCAAGGCAGCAAAACGACAAGAACAAAAAGACTGAAGACAAGCGCCAGGCCTTGATCGACTTCATTGCACGTTTCAGTGCCAATGCTTCCAAATCAAAACAGGCAACTTCCCGGAAAAAAGCCTTGGAAAAACTGACCATTGATGAGATTGAGCCTTCCAACAGAAAATACCCGGGTATTATTTTTCAGCCATTGAGAGAAGTGGGCAACCAGATACTTTCTGTTGAAGGACTTTCAAAGTCTGTGGACGGAAGGGTCTTGTTTGACAAGATCAATTTTTCTGTCAGCAAGGGAGATAAGATTGCTTTTGTAAGCCGTGACCCATTGGCGGTAACTGCGTTCTTCGAGATCATCAACAACGAATTGACAGCTGATGGAGGAAAGTTTGAGTGGGGAACAACCATCACCAAATCATATTTGCCAGTAGAAAATACCGATTTTTTCAAGGAAGAATATGGGTTGATGGACTGGCTTAGGCAATATGTTCCTCCCCATGTTACGGATGCTGATGAGCCTTTCCTGCGTGGATTTTTAGGCAAAATGTTGTTCAGTGGAGATGATATTGCCAAGAAAACCAAGGTCTTGAGCGGGGGAGAAAAAGTAAGGTGCATGGTGAGCCGCATGATGCTCCAGAATCCTAACTGTGTAATTCTTGATCAGCCCACCAACCATCTCGACCTGGAGAGCATCCAAAGTTTCAATGAAGGCTGTATCAATTTCCCCGGGGTTGTATTGATGACATCCCATGACCATACCTTCATGCAGACCGTTGCCACCAGGGTGATTGAACTTACACCCAAGGGATCCATTGACAGGTTGATGAGCTTTGATGAGTATCTTGCTGACAAGCGGGTTCAAGAATTGAAAGCTGAGATGTATTGATGAATATCATCAGTTTGATTGATTTCGGTCATGTAGACAGGGTATTTGAAACAAGACATTTGTTTCAAAATAACCATCATGCAACTCACCGAAACTTCTCCTCAACAAGCAGAGCATTTTGAATGGATCAACGCTGTTGATTTTTACCATGCCTACCTTGATATTGTTGCAGATCGTATCGGGGCATTGAGCGCCCTGGATGGTGAAGTAGTTGATGAAAGAAAGGTGGAATACTTTTCTGAGAAACTCAATGAACTCCGAGAACGGCTCTATGGCATATCTTATGCTGTGAGTGAGCATATTGATGAAATGGACCTGGTGCCTGCGGTGGGCAATCGGCTAGAGCGGGATCTTCAATCCATTCACCATTGCGGTATCAGGGATAAGATTGAAATGTTTGAAGAGCAGGTCAATGATTTTCGAACCTCCTTCAATGAGTTTTACGTTAGGGTGCTATGATCCTCACTGACGGTATTCTCCAAATACCAGTCTGAGTTTTCCTGCAATTTCTCCAAGCGTGCAGAAGTTTTCAACTGCTTCAATGACAGGGGGCATCAAATTATTGCCATTGATAGCTGCTTCTTCAATCTTGTTCAGACATTGTTGGGCCTTGTGTTCGTCTCTTCTTGATTTTATTTTTTTCAATTTTTCAGATTGCAGTTCCCTGATGGAATCATCGATTTTCAAAAGGGTTGGCTCAGGATCTTTGGCTCCCTGAAATTTGTTGACGCCTACGACCACCTTGATCTGCTGCTCAACTTCCCTTTGAAATTTGTAGGCGCTTTGTGCAATCTGTTCCTGCATGAAACCTTCTTCAATGGCCCTGACACTGCCGCCCATTTCATCGATATGGGCCATGATTTCATTGACGGCAAGTTCCATGGAGGCAGTCAGGGATTCAACATAATAGGATCCTCCCAATGGGTCTGCTGTTTCTGTTACACCGCTTTCGAAAGCAATGATCTGCTGTGTTTTGAGGGCCACCTGCGCTGCCTCTTCTGTAGGCAGGCTCAGGGCTTCATCGTATCCATTGGTATGCAAGGATTGGGTGCCACCCAGTATTGCTGAAAGGGCCTGCAGGGTAACCCTGGCAATGTTGTTGAGGGGTTGTTGTTGCGTAAGTGTGCTGCCACCGGTTTGTGTATGAAAGCGCAGCATCATGGCTTTCTGATCTGTTGCGCCAAGCGATTGCATGGTTTCTGCCCAGATCTTTCTTGCTGCTCGGAATTTCGCCACTTCCTCAAAAAGATTGTTGTGGGCATTGAAAAAGAAGGAAAGTCTTTTGCCCAGGGTATTGATGTCAATTCCTTTTTCCATGGCAGCTTTTACATAGGCTTTTCCATTGCTCAATGTAAAGGCAACTTCTTGAGCAGCCGTGCTGCCGGCCTCCCGGATATGATACCCTGAAATGGAAATGGTATTCCATTTGGGCATGTTTGTGCTGCACCATTCAAAAAGGTCGGTGATGATGCGCATGGATGGGGCAGGTGGGTATATATAGGTGCCACGAGCTGCATATTCCTTGAGAATATCATTTTGTATGGTGCCTGTCAGTTTGGAAATATCAGCCCCTTTTTTTCTGGCAACCGCCGCATACAATGCCAGCAGGATAAAGCCAGTGGAGTTGATGGTCATGGAGGTTGAAACCTTTTCTAAATCAATTCCATCAAAAAGAATTTCCATGTCTTCGATGCTGTCAATGGCTACCCCTACTTTTCCAACTTCTCCTTCAGCAAGGGCATGATCACTGTCATAGCCAATCTGGGTTGGAAGGTCAAATGCCACACTCAAGCCGGTTACCCCTTGCGCCAGCAAAAAATGGTAGCGTTTGTTGCTTTCTTCCGCAGTTGAAAACCCTGCATACTGTCGCATGGTCCAATGCCGACCCCTGTACATGTCTTCCTGTATGCCTCTTGTATAAGGAAAGGTTCCTGGACTGGGCTGGTCGGGAGCGGTGTCTGCTGAGGAATAAACTTTTTTTATGGTGATGCCTGAGTCATTCCTGATGGGGGTATCCATGTTGTTTTTTTTAGAGCCTTGAAAGGTTATTCCTGGCTGCTGTTTTGAGTAATTCAAGCACAATGGGCTGGAGGGAGGCGTTGGCGTCTGCTGCCAGAAATGTTTTTAAGGCATTCACCAACAGCTCACCAGAAGCATCATTGGGTAGGGTAGCCAACAGCTGCTCAAGGATAAAACACTGTTGCTCTTTCATGTCTACCAAGGCTTGCCATGCATTTTCTGCCACATAGATCTGTTGCGAAAGATTGTGTTCAAATTCCTGGGTAATCGCCTGTTTGATCACATCTGCCAGTTGGTTGGCACTGAGGTTTCCGGCAGGAAACCTTGAAATCAGAGCAGGAAAGCCTGAACGGTCTGCAAAGGTTACCAGTCTTTCATAGGCCTGTACACTGAGCATGGAACTGATGTCTGACATAGATGAATTGTTAAAACAAATGTACACCAAGGGTATGGATTGCCGGGTTATGATTTGTTATTAATTTTGCATAATGGAAATGCAAACAGAGATACCGGTAAAATTTACAGATACTGCAATAGTTGAGATCAGGCGTTTGTTTGAAAACAAGGTGGAGGGCAGTAACAAATTATTGCGTATTGGCGTCAAAGGTGGTGGATGTTCCGGCCTTAGTTATTTATTGGAGATGGACGATCGTTCCGAGCGGGATGAACTGTTTGAAGTGGGTGGAATTCCCTGCATCATCGATCCTGCCCATTCCATGTATTTGTTTGGGATGGAAATTGATTGGAAAAATGGTCTTGATGCCAGGGGATTCATTTTCAACAATCCCAATGCTTCAGCAACCTGTGGTTGTGGAAGTTCCTTCGCAGTATAAAACTGATTTGATAGCATAAAAAAAGGCATTCGATAGAATGCCTTTTTTTATGTGGATGCAATGCTATTATTTTTTCTTTCCTTTCTCTGAATCAGCTTCACCCAGTGGCTTGTTTTTTGCCATGTCCACCAATACTGGTGCGGCAACAAAAATGGATGAATAGGTTCCGGTTACCACACCAATCAACATGGCGAAAGCGAATCCCCTTGTTACCTCACCACCAAAGATGAAGAGGATAAGGAGGGTAAGGAATACCGTGAGTGAAGTCATGATGGTTCTGCTCAGGGTATGGTTGATGGCCTTGTTGATGATGCTGCTCTTTGTTTCACCTTTCAGCTTTTGGCTGTACTCCCTGATCCTGTCGAATACGATAACGGTATCATTCATCGAGAATCCGATAACAGTCAGGATCGCAGCAATAAAATGTTGGTCAATTTCCAGCGGGAAAGGAACAATACCTTTCAGGAAGGAGAATACGGCCAAGGTTACAAACACGTCATGGAGCAAGGCAATGATTGTTCCCATTGAATACCTCCAGTCACGGAAGCGAAGGAAAATATAAAGGAAGATAGCAATCATGGCAAAAATGGTAGCCTTTACTGCTCCTTTTTTCAGGTCATCAGATATAGAAGGCTGAACAGTTTGTGAGCTTTGTTTGTAGTTTTTCTGGAAATCGGCATAGGCCAACCCTTCAGGAAGGCTTTCTTTCAATCCATTGAACAATGAAACCTCAACAGTAGAATCTGCACTCTTGCTTGGATTATCAATCATGAAAGAGGTAGTGATGTTCAGGGTCTTGTTGTCTCCAACTGTTTTCAGCACTGGAGACTCTCCAAAAACAGTTTTCAAAGATTCCCTGATTTTTTCATTCTCGGTAGGATTGTCAAATCGGACAGTATAGCTTCTTCCACCTTTGTATTCTACACCTTGGTCAAAGCCATTGAAAAGGGCTGCAACGCCACCAATCAATACAACAACCGAAATGATATAGGCAACTTTCCTGTACTCAATGAACTTGAAGTTGGCATGCTTGAATACATTGCGGCTTGTAGCAGTGAAGTACTCAAAATGCCTGTTCTTCTTGGTCCAGAAGTCTGTAATCAACCTGGAGATCAGGATGCCACAGAAAAGGGAGAGAAGAATACCCAGGATCTGCGTAGTGGCAAATCCAAGTACTGGTCCCAGACCGAAGTAGAACAGGATGATGGCTGTCAACAGGGTAGTGATGTGCGCATCAAGTACCGGAGCCATTGAGCGCTTGTAGCCCTCTGCAACAGCCATTTGATAGCTCTTGCCAAAGTTCAATTCGTCTTTGATCCTTTCAAAAATAATTACGTTGGTATCAACCGCCATACCGATGGTCAATACAAGACCAGCAATACCTGGAGCAGTCAATGTTGCCCCCAGTGCACTGAGAACACCTACGGTGAACAGAAGGTTGAGGATAAGGGCAATGTTGGCTACCCATCCGCCTGTGTTGTAATACACCAGCATGAGGATAAAGATCACGATGAATGAAATGCCAAAGGCCATTGTTCCGCCTTCGATGGCAGATGCACCAAGGGTAGGTCCTACCACCTGCTCTTGAACAATCTTGGCAGGAGCAGGAAGTTTACCAGACTGGAGTATATTGGCAAGATCCTGTGCTTCTTCAATAGTGAAGTTGCCGCTGATCTCAGAATTTCCTGTAGTAATCGGGTTGATTACATTGGGGGCAGAATAAACATTGTTGTCCAGAACAATGGCAATCGGCTTGCCTACATTGTTGGTGGTAAGTTCACCCCAGATTCTTTCACCTTGCTTGGTCATGATCATTTTGATGGCAGCGCGACCACGGTCATCATAATCCTGAGAGGCCTGCTGAACGCCATCACCCTCAAGCCTTGCTTTGTCTGAACCTTCAACTGTTTTAAGGGCGTACAAGGCAACGATATCACTTTTTACACCCTTGTCATTTGTTTCTGGAATGCCAAAAGCAAAACGAACGTTACCCGGGAACTGGCTTCTTACGTTTTCCAGTGCCATGTATTCATTGAATACAGCGGTATCTCTACCTGCGATATAACCCAGGTTGGGAGCGAAGCTCATCCTTCCTTGTTCATCCTGTTGGGGAGGAATCGGCTGGAAGATGGTGAAGAAAGATTTACCAGAAAGTTTGCTGCTGTCTGCTTTTGTAGGTGTTTTGGACTTTACCAATTCGCCAATGGTGGCAGACTTGGTTGTATCTGTTGCCTTTGCTGCTTCTGGTGCTGCAGTGGCAGTATCTTTTACAACAGGAGCACCGGCATAATAGTCTTTCAATGCCTTTTCAGCATCGGTGAAAGACTTGTCCAGTTCGCCAATGTTGTAAACCTCCCAGAATTGAAGGTTGGCAGTAGCTTGCAAATATTTCCTTACACGCTCAGGATCATCCTTAACGCCTGGAAGTTCAACGGTGATGATGCCTTTGGTTTTGTCCAGCTGAATGTTGGGTTGTGCCACACCAAACTGGTCAATACGCTTTTGCAATACATTGAAAGTATTGCTGATGGCACCTTCTGCCGATGCTTGCAATTTGGTGATGACGGTATTGTCGTTGTCTTCTATTTTGACCGTCCTTCCACCGGTACCTGCAAACAAGGTGGCAAGACGGCCGTTAGGATTTTGTGTCTTGTAAGCATTGGCAAACAATGTAATGAAGTCAGCGTCACTGCTTGACTTCTGGCGCATGGCCTCATTGATCGCATTATTAAGACCAGGATCTTTGGAATTGTTGGCTAGGGTTCTGATCAGGCCTTCCAATTCTACCTCTAATGTTACACTCATCCCACCCTGAAGGTCAAGACCAAGATTCAATTCTTGTTCTTTGGCTTTTTGGTAGCTGATGGCACCTGTAATGCCATATGTCACAGTGTTTTCCCTGGTACTGTCAAGGAGCCTGCGGTACCTTTTGTTGAATTCAAGATCCTTCAACTCTGTATCAGCGTTGGGGAAATTGGCTTTTACAAAAGCCTGGGCTTTGGACTCTTGCTTTTTCTCATGGCTGCGAACAACCCATGTGAAATGCAGTTGGTACAGGGAGATCAGGATCAGTGCAATCGCAAAAAAACGAACCAAACCTTTCAGTTGCATGTTAATTCTAGTTTATGCTTAAAAATTGAAACCCCGATTTATCGGGGGTGGGCAAAGATAGGGATTTTGAGGTCAAAATTTTTTTTGGACAGTTGATTTTTACGGCGGGCTGCCGGGGCAATGTTACTAACTTTCAATATCATTTATTCAAGGACTTTTTTAACTTTGCCAAAATTTTACAGCATGAAACTTTCTTCTCGCCTCGATCTCTTTGCAGAACCGGAAACACTGAAAATGGCCAAACTGGGCAGGGAATTGAGGGCAAAAGGAATTGATGTGATCGATCTTTCCCTTGGAGAGCCTGATTTTGACACCCCCGACCACATCAAATCTGCCCTGAAAAAGGCTGTTGATGATAATTATAGCCATTATACACCCGTAGCAGGCTACCCAGACCTCAGAGAAGCGGTGTGCACAAAATTAAAGCGTGACAACAACCTTGATTACAAGCCAGAAAATATTTTGGTGTCTACGGGTGCTAAGCAGAGCTTGGCCAATGTGGTAATGGCCATCGTCAACAAAGGCGACGATGTGGTTATCCCAACACCATATTGGGTAACCTACTCAGAAATTGTAAAACTTGCTGAAGGGAAAGTTACCCTTGTGCGTACTTCCATTGAAAATAAATACAAGCTTACAGCTGATGAACTGGAGGCCGCACTTACCCCAACTACTTCACTTTTCATTTTTTCATCTCCTTGTAACCCCAGTGGCTCTGTTTATACCAAGGATGAGCTGGCTGCTTTGGCAGAAGTTTTCAGGAAATACCCCGATGTATTCATCATTTCTGATGAGATCTATGAATACATCAATTTTGTAGGCAAGCACGAGAGCATTGCCCAGTTTGAGGATTTGAAAGACAGGATCATCATCATCAATGGCCTCAGCAAAGGCTATGCCATGACAGGATACAGGTTGGGATACATTGCTGCACATCCAGATGTAATAAAGGCCTGCGAGAAGCTGCAAGGCCAATATACAAGTGGAACGAATGCTGTGACCCAGCGTGGTGCTATTGCTGCCCTCACGGGCGATTTGGCCCCCAGCATTGAAATGAACAAGGAATTCGGCTTTAGAAGAGAGAGAATGCTAGGTCTTTTGAAGGCCATTCCCGGTATCCAGATAGCAGAACCAGATGGAGCATTTTATGTGTTTCCTGTGGTTACAGCTTATTTTGGAAAGAAAAACGGGGAAGAGCTTATCAAAGATGCCGACGATTTGTGCATGTACCTCCTGAATACTGCTCATGTATCTACCGTCACTGGCAGGGCTTTTGGCGAACCAACTTGTATCAGGATTTCATTTGCCAACAGCATGCAAAAAATTGAAGATGCCATGGCAAGAATTACTGCTGCTTTAGCCCACCTCAGTTAATTTATTTAACACAATTTATTGAGCACAAGTGCGTTAAATGTTTTTCCTTTGCTGGTGTGTCAAATTTGACATATCTCCAAAGTTTAACAGAATGTATTTGTAATGATGCCAAGAAGTTTTTTCTTCCTTCTTTTGCTATCCATCAATATGATTGCTCTTGGGCAGGGGCAAACTGTTAAGATAACGCCTGGTGATAGCGCTATTTGTAAGGGGCAATCCATTCGATACAATTCATTTTTGTACAAAGGCAGCTTTCAGTTTATAGGTTCCTTTGACGGTAAGGACTATTTTATGGATACGGTATCCAGGAGCTGGACCGATGCAAGGTCGGCTGCCCAAGCAAATGGAATGGATCTTTGGGTGATAGAAAGCCTTCAAGAAAACGATGCTGTATATAACATGATCCCACGGAGGACCCAGCCCAATACTTTTTTTTGGTTTGGTCTTTTTCAGGATCCAGTCCTGGAGACAGCGGGCACTTCAGCCAGCGGTTGGAAATGGCTGGACGGGAGGTCATTGGATACCACATTTAAATATTGGTACAACAGCCCGCCTTTCGTTGAGCCGGATGATGTGTTCCAAGCTTCAATAGGGGCCAATCATGCGGCCATCGGCTTAAACAATGCCGGTTCAAGATGGAGCGATATTACCAATGTATTTTCATCTTTTTTCAAGGGGCATGCCATCGCTGAAGTAAACAAAAGTCCGCTGATCCTTGAATGGTCTAATGGGGAAACCAATACTGGATCCATCAATGTTACCCCTCTCTCAACCCAATCCTACTTTCTCGACATTACTTATGCAGGTAACAAAACAAGAAGCAATTCCAGTTTGGTGACGGTAAGCCAGGCCAAGGCCAGTGCATCATTTTCTGTTGAAACAAGTTCTGATACCTGTCTCATTAGCAATAATGTTGTATTCACCAATTCATCTGTTTCTACTGATCCAGCCAATACCACCTATGAATGGAATTTTGGGGATGGAAACAAATCAACACAATATTCCACTGCTTACCAGTTCAGGGCTGCACAAACATTTACTGTTATTCTTACTGCCAAAGACATCAATGGTTGTGAAACATACGCTTCAAGGCCTGTTACAGTCAAGGCTTCCCCATTGATACCGGTAATCACTTATGCTGCAGGGTCCAATATTTTGTGTACAGGAGACTCAGCATTCTTGAATACGGTTGTGGTGCAGCCCGATCCCGCTGCTGCATTTAACTGGTACAGGAATGGAACGCTTGTAGGAAATGGAAGAAGTATTGTGGCTAAACTCGATGGTAACTTTTTATTGGAATGCATAAACGTCAACGGATGTTCAAATAAAACCTCCGTAAATGTAACCGTTAACCCACTTCCTGCAAAACCCGTACTAACCATTGTAACTGGCTTTTCTAATGTGATTTGTCAGCTCGACAGCAGTCATCTGCAGTCTTCAACAGCAGATAATCTTGTTAAATTCAATTGGTATACAGGTGGTTCAATTGCACCAATACAGTTGCCCAATGCCAGCCAGAAAAATTTATACGCAAAGGGTTCCACTTCGATGGGAAATAAAATTACCTCTTCTAATTATTTTGTAAGAACGATTGACGGTAACGGATGTATTTCTCCTCTTTCCGATTCGGTAAACATTTCATTCAAGCCTTCTCCTGTTGTTTCGCTCAGTGTTTTGACAGGTAAAGTGATTTTTTGTGAAGGGGATTCTACAAAGTTGATTGTCAGTTCCCGGGCTGGTGGGAACACGTATCAGTGGCGTCAAGACCTATCCTTTTTGACTAATCCAGATTCAATTTATGTTGCAAAGACAACCGGCGCTTACAGCGTTACAGTGACCAATTCCTTTGCTTGCGCTGTTTCATCAAACATTGTTACGGTAGTGGCCAACAAATATCCTATTGTGCCGGTGATCATCCCTGATGCCAGTGCAGCAGAAATTCTTCCAGATGGTACAGTCAATATTTGTACGGGCTCCAACATCAATTTGCGTACGGCCAATGTTTTTGGTGCCACATACCAGTGGTTTAGGGATGGTATAGCCATGTTTCCTCCTGGCATCAATGCCAGCGTCATTGTGAATGCTGCAGCCAATTACAAAGTGGTTGTTTCTAACAACGGATGCCCATCCTCTTCAGCCGAAACTCCTGTAGGACTACTGCCATTGCCGATAGGGACACTTTTTACACCGCCAACAAATTCAATTTGTGAAGGGTACACGGTAAAGTTGGATGCAACTGGTGCATTTGGATACCAATGGTATTTTAACAACAGTCAGCTTGCTGGTGCGGTGCAGTCTTCATACATTGCCAATGGTCAGGGCTTGTACAAGGTTGAATTTTCTACGGATAAGGGTTGTAAGAAAATGAGTGCAAATTTTGTAAACCTGGTTACAATCAAAAAGCCGACAGTGCTTTTCACCAATGATTTGAATTGTATCAATGTTGCTTCCAGTTTTACCAACAAATCCGAAACTTCTAATAGTGGTTCTGTAGGCTATTCCTGGAGATTTCAGAACGGATCTATCGATACCAATCTTAATGTAGTGCATATTTTTCCTTCATCAGGCAATTACCGTGTATCTCTAACAGTGATACCAAAGGATTGTCCTCAATTGTCCGATTCAAGTGTAATGTTGGTAAGGGTTGAGGCTGCTCCCAAAGGAATCAATTATATCCCCATCAATGCAATGGCTGCCAAACCCATTAGCCTTGTAGCCCGGGCGATTGGGGATGTATACCTCTGGAACCCCTCTACCGGCCTCAATAGCGCGTTCATCCGATTGCCTATTCTGAATCCAACTACAGAGCAGCTGTATACGGTTAAAATTACCAATCGTGCAGGATGTAGTTTTGTTGATTCTCAATTGGTAAGGATTTTTGATGAATCAGATATCTATGTAGCAGGTGGTTTTACTCCCAACCGGGATGGCAAAAATGATAGAATTTATCCCATAGCGGTAGGCGTATCTGTTTTTTACTCCTTTAAAATTTTTAACCGTTGGGGCGTCTTGGTATTTGAGTCAAACTCACTTGATCCTGAATTGGGTTGGGATGGATCACTCAAAGGAAAGGATCAGCCAGCGGGTACCTATACCTGGGTAGTATATGGAATTGGTCAGACAGGTAAACCCATCAGCAAATCAGGATCGGTGGTATTAATCAGATAAAATGAAGATGATAAAGCACAACATATCGCTGGTTTTCATTTTTCTGCTTCCTTTTGCTTCAGAGGCACAGGATGCACATTATTCACAATATTTCAATGCTCCGCTTTCCCTGAATCCTGCATTCACAGGTTATTATGATGGGAAGCACCGTCTTGCTACCAATTTTAGAAACCAGTGGTTGGGGGCTGGTGATCCGTTTACAACTGCAACCGTTAGTTTTGATACAAGAATGTTGGCGCAGCAAATGGACAAGAGTTTGCTTGGTATTGGCCTTGTATTGATGGGTGACCGAACAGCTACAGGTGCTTATAACAGCAATTACGCCAGCTTGTCAACTGCCTATCACCAGGCATTGGATGAGGAAGGGTTTCAGCACCTGGCGGTTGGTTTTCAGGGAAGTTTAGGTACGAGGATGCTTGATTACAACCGAATCTCATTCAACAATCAATTTGCCAGCAGGGGATTTGATCTTTCGCTCTCCAACAACGAAAATTTTGTTACCAGGAGAAGTGCTTATGTAGATTTCAATGTTGGATTGATGTACAATTACCTGAAAGACAGAAACAGGTTTTTCATTGGTACGTCCTATTACCATATCAATCAACCCAAGATGAGTTTTTTGGGCAATGATGAATATATGTTGCCTGCAAGAGCGACCGTTCATGCAGGCGCATCATTTTTGGTTGGAGCGCAGGGGGAATTGTTCCTCAGTGGGCAATTCATGAATCAAGCAGGTGTAAACAGTACCACTTTGGGATTTGCGTATGGGTATAGTCCATATCAAATGGATGACAACAATGTATTCTACGCAGGGTTGTTTTATAGAAACCAGGATGCTGTTTACCCTTATCTGGGATACCTGTTACATGAAGTCCAGATTGGATTGAGCTATGATATCAACACCTCTGGCATTCAAACGGGTAACCGCAGGAACAAGAGTTTTGAACTCTCTGTCATTTATCACTTCTTTGATCCCAATTCCATCAGAAGGGTCATGCCCTGGTATTGATCGCGCTTTACCAGGCAATGCCATAGTCTTCTCCATGGTTGCTTGATCCACCCCAAAGACTTCCATGCTTCCAGTCAAATCCTATGGCATTGATTGGCCCTGATGTCCTTTCAGTAAAACTCAAGGTGTACCCCATCTTTTTCAGTGCGGCTCTAACCGATTCATTTGTTTTGTCTTGCAATAAAATGCTGCCAGGCCTGGGTTTCCTGTCCTCTGTTTTGGTTCCACCCAGGGAAAGCCATAATTGGTTTGAATTGATATTGGCTGCTTCTGACGCCTGTTGAACGGTCATGCCAAATTCAACCACATTCAAGAAAAACTGCAGGAGGTTCTGGTCTTGTGTGTCACCACCTTGAACGGCAAACGCAAGAAATGGTTTGCCGTCCTTCATGGCAAGACTGGGGGTAAGTGTAACGCGTGGTCGTTTGCCAGGGGCAACCACATTGAATGGATTGAGGGTGGAGTCAAGCACAAAACTTTGCATCCGCTGGCTCATGCCAACACCAGTTTTTCCTGCAATGCAGGCTGGGATCCATCCTCCGCTGGGGGTAATGGAAACCACCCAGCCTTCAGCGTCTGCCGCTTCTACAGAAGTTGTTCCCCTCCATAAACGGTCCTGATAATCCAACTCAGCCATGGCAATGGCTCCTGAATCATGTGCAGGAACGAAATTTCTTTTGCTGCTGTCAAACCCTGAGAAACCTCTTTTGGCAAGCAGGCTGAGGTAGGGGTTTGTTCTTCCCTCAAATGGATAAGGGTCTCCAGGTCCAATGTTGGGATCATTTTTGTCTGGGTTAATCTGTGCTGCCCTCATTTTTGCGTAATCCTTGCTGAGCAAACCTTTTATGGGTTGTTTGGGTCCAAAATAAGGATCGCCATAATAAAAGTCGCGGTCTGCAAAGGCCATGCTCATTGACTGGTAAACAGTATGGATATACCGCGTGCTGTTGTATCCCATTGATTTGAGATCAACATTTTCAAGAATGTTCAGGGCTTGCAACATAGAAGGCCCCTGCGTCCACGTTTGCAGTTTGTACACGTCAATTCCTTTGTAATTGGTATGGGTTGTTTCTTCTTCAATCGGTTTCCAGTTGGCCAGGTCTTGTTTGGTGATCAATCCACCTTGTTCCTGACAACCCCTTACAAATTCAGTGGCAATATCACCCTTGTAAAACCTGTCGTAAGCAGCCATGATGGCGGCTTTCCTCGACAGTCCTTTTTTCAGGGCAAGCTGCTCTGCCTCAACCATCTTGGACAGTGTGATCAAAAGTTCCTCCTGCTTGAAGATTTCACCAGCTTCAGGGGCTTCTCTTTTTTCGCCGGCATGGGGAAGAAAGACTTTTTTGCTATAAGGCCATTCTTTGATTCTTTCCTTTCCTCTTTCAATGCTGTTGGCGGTTTGGGCATCAATCGGATAACCTGATGCAAGCTGCATGGCAGGTGCAAGCACCTGTTTCAAGCTCATTGTGCCATAGTTGGCCAGCATATGACAAATGCCTCCGGGAGTGCCTGGAGTCGTTGCAGCCAATGGTCCGAATTCTGGAGGGAAATGATATCCCTTTCCTTTGAAAAATGCAGGTGTTGCACCTGTAGGGGCTACTCCCATGGCATTCAGGGCAATTACTTTTTTGGTTTTGGGATTGTAAATGATGGCCTGGGTTTCTCCGCCCCAGCTCAATACATCCCACATGGTACAAGTTGCAGCAAGCATGGCACAGGCAGCATCTACGGCATTTCCGCCCTTGTTGAAAATGGTGGCTCCTGCAGTTGCCGCCAGGGGCTTTCCGGTAATGGCCATCCAATGTTTTCCGTGCAAAGGGGGTTTTTGTGTTTGTTGTGCATTAGCAAAGCATCCGATGAAAGCGATGGATATTGTGACAAGAATTTTTTGCATGTAAATATGTATTGTGGCGATTATACCAAGGTATAAAAAAATACAATGTGGCATACAGATTGTTGAGTGTGGCTTTCAGAGGGTTTTACGGTAACGATTTCGTAAAAAGATGCCTTGAAAACCCAAGCACCCCCGGTGTTTTTGTATATTTGAATCCTTAACTTCAACACATGGACATTCGGTTTGCTATTGGGAAAAATGAGACAAAAGCTTTGGACACAAACGGGTTGCGGGACAATTTCCTGGTCAGCGAACTTTTTCAGGAAGATAAGCTGAAGCTTACCTATTCCCATTATGACAGAATGATCATTGGTGGCGTATTGCCCCTCAAAAAAACAATTGCACTCTCCAATCCTGCTGAGTTGCGTGCTGAGTATTTTCTGGAGAGAAGGGAATTGGGAATCATCAACATTGGCGGCAAGGGAGAAGTGGTGGTTGATGGAAAAAAACATGGTCTGAAAAAACTTGAATGTTTGTATGTAGGAAAGGGTACCCAAAAGGTAACCTTCAGCTCGGCGGATAAAAAAGACCCTGCCAAATATTATTTGCTTTCTGCACCGGCACATCACGCCTATCCCACACAGAAATTCACCAAAGAGCAGGCTTCTCCAGTGGCATTGGGAGATGCTGCCACATCCAACAAAAGAACTGTTTACAAGTATATCCACAGGGATGGTATCAAAAGCTGTCAGCTGGTCATGGGATTGACCGTCTTGGAAAAAGGGAGTGTCTGGAACTCGGTTCCTCCACATACCCATACCCGCAGGATGGAAGTTTACCTGTATTTTGACCTTGAAGCATCCCAACGCCTTTTCCATTTCATGGGAGAACCGCAGGAAACAAGGCATATCGTCATGGCCAATGATGAGGCGGTGATTTCTGCGCCTTGGAGCATGCATTTTGGAAGTGGTACATCCAACTACTCCTTCATTTGGGGCATGGCAGGAGAGAACCTTGACTATACCGACATGGACCCGGCCCCCATCACTACGCTGAAATAATCAATCAACAAGAACCAATAAATACATCACAATGTCAAAGAAAGTTGTAACCCTTGGAGAAATAATGCTCCGTTTGTCAACACCGGATTTTAAGCGTTTTGTTCAGGCCGATACATTTGACATCACCTATGGTGGTGGCGAAGCCAATGTTGCGGCTGCTTTGTGCAATTATGGGCTTAACGGAACATTTGTAACCAAAGTTCCCAACAATCCAATCGGTCAGTCTGCCATTAACCATCTTCGCCGCTATGGTGTAGACACGCAGTTTATCGCCAGGGGTGGTGACAGGCTCGGTATTTACTTCCTGGAGACAGGAGCTTCCATGAGGGCTTCTCAGGTTGTATATGACAGGGCTGGCGCATCCATTGCAGATGTTGATGCTTCAGAATTTGATTTTGATAAAATCCTTGATGGAGCAGATTGGTTCCATACTACAGGTATTACACCTGCATTGTCCGACAAAGCAGCTGCATTGACCGAAGCGGCTTTGAAAGCAGCCAAGGCCAAAGGCATTATCACCAGCATCGACCTGAACTACCGCAAGAAATTGTGGAGCAAGGAAAAGGCAAGGGAAGTGATGACAAGGCTTTGCCAGTATGTTGATGTTTGCATCGGCAACGAAGAGGATGCTGATACAACCCTTGGCTTTAAAGCAAAAGATACTGATGTTACCAAAGGTGAATTGGATCTTGATGGCTTCAAGGACGTTTTCAAGCAAATGAAAGAGAAATTCGGATTCAAATACATCGCTTCTTCATTGCGTGAAAGCCATAGCGCCAGTGATAACGGATGGAGTGCATTGGTCTATGATGGTACGGAGTTCTACCATACCAAGAAGTACAATGTGCGCATTGTTGACCGTGTGGGCAGTGGCGACAGCTTTGCCAGCGGATTGATTTATGGACTGGTTACCGGAATGCCAATGCCTGAAGCGGCAGAGTTTGGTGTAGCTGCAAGTGCCATCAAACATACCATTCCCGGAGACCTCAACCATGCAACATTGGGAGAAGTAAAAGACCTGATGAAGGGTGATGGCAGCGGAAGGGTTCAGCGTTAATTCATTCAATAAGCCTAAAATAAAAAAATCATGATCATTGATTCAGTGCAGAATGCAAGCAAATACTGCAGCGTCCATCCGCTTTTTGCAAAGGCTTTTGATTACATCAACAATACTGACCTGGCTTCATTGGAAGTGGGTAAGTATGATATTGCAGAGGGATTGAAAGCCATCATTTCAAACAAATCCGGAATGACGGCGGAGGAATCTACTGCAAAATTTGAGTGCCACAATGCCAACATTGATATCCAGCTTTGCATCAAAGGTGTTGAAACCCTTGGGTGGAAATCTCGCCAAGCCTGTAAGTCTGAACGAGAGCCCTACAATGCAGAAAAAGATGTATTGTTTTATACCGATAAGCCCGATATGTTTTTCCAATTGACGGATGGTCAGTTTGCAATCTTCTTTCCAGAAGATGTGCATGCACCCATGATTGGAGAAGGCGAAATCAAAAAGCTGGTGATTAAGGTTAAGATCTAAACGATCATTCAACATTTCATTGATCAACGTAAATATTTAATATGACAAGTGCTAAAGTAGTTATGGACGCCATCGTGGCGCAAGGAATGCTCCCCCTGTATTTCAATCCTGATGAATCCATCAGCGTTGAGGTGTTGCGTGCCCTTCACCGTTCAGGTGTTGTAGCCGTAGAATACACCAATCGGGGAGATGCCGCCCTCCAGAATTTTAAAAAGTTGGTTGAGGTTCGCAATGCAGAAATGCCTGGCATGCTTTTGGGTGTTGGTACCATCAAGAACATGCAGCATGCCACCGATTACCTGGCAGCTGGTGCAGACTTCCTGGTGAGCCCTGGTTATGTTGCCGAGGTTGCTGCCCATTGTGTTAAACATGATATTTTCTTTGGCCCCGGTTGCATGACGCCAACAGATATTATTGCTGCAGAAAATGCAGGTGTTAAATTCATCAAGTTGTTTCCTGGTAACCTCCTGGGGCCTGAATTCATGAGCAGCATCAAGGAGATCTTCCCTAAGCTGGTTTTCATGCCAACAGGTGGGGTTGATACTACCCGTGAAAGCATTGAAGGTTGGTTCAAAGCCGGAGTAAGCGCAGTGGGAATGGGCAGCAAGCTGGTGAGCAAAAAACTCATGGAAGCGAGAGACTATGATGGAATTGAGAGCAGCGCAAAACAGGTTTTTGAATTGATCAAATTGATCAGGGGTTAAATTATATGCTATGCAACATACTTTTCTTGCCACCATCTCCTTAGCTCTGATGATTTCATTTTCCGCAACTGCACAGTATGAACCGCTCTATAAAAAGAAGGTTCCCAATTTTATTGAGGCAGCCAATGAGGAAACCGAAGCGGTAACCGGCGGTATTTTGAGGATTTCAAAAGTGTCTGTCCCAGGATATGCTTTTTTCAGTGCAGGTGATGATGGAACAGGAAAGCCATGCGTAATCATCTGTCCGGGTGGTGGTTATGGTATTCTTGCCGCCCAGCATGAAGGAACAGATGTGGCAAAGTTTTTCAATGGCATAGGCGTGCATGCGGTTGTTCTCAAATACAGGATTCCTTCTGCAAAACACCAGGAACATAAAGAAATCGCTCCCCTGCAGGATGCACAGCAGGCCATTTTTATGGTTAGAAAAAATGCAAAAAAATGGGGTGTTGATCCTGGTAAAATAGGGATCATGGGATTCTCTGCTGGCGGACACCTGGCTTCTTCTCTTGGCGTCCATTACAATGACCCCAAGCTGAATTTTAAAGGGAAAACATCATTGAGGCCTGATTTTCAGGTATTGATTTATCCTGTTATTTCTTTTGGAAAATTTGCCCATTTGGGATCCAGAAACAATTTGTTGAGCCCCGATACATCGGCTAGCCTGATCAATTATTATTCCAATGAACTTCAGGTAAATGCCCAAACGCCTCCTGCTTTTTTGGTGCATGCTAAAGATGACAAGGCAGTTCCCATCGAGAATTCAGAAATGTATTTGGCTCAACTCAAAAAATTTGGGGTGCCTGGAGAATTGTACGTTTATGAAAAGGGGGGTCATGGTTTTGGCATGAACAACAAAACCAGTGATGTAAAATGGACTGACTTGCTGACAAAATGGATGCAGCAAATGAAAATCATTCCTTAGGCAGGATTCTCTTTTTTAAATTTCATTGAAGTAATCCAAACGCCTGAGACAATCAACAGGCCGGCAATTGCTTTCACTACACTGAATTGTTCCCCCATCAGCAACACTGCTCCCAGGGTTCCGAAAACAGGTTGGAAATAAACAAAGGTTCCTGTTTTGGAAGGTCCCCATTGTTGTACGCCCCAGTTCATCAGCAGGTTCGCGGCCAGGGTGCCCAAAACAACAATGTAAAGGATGGAGAACCAATCCCAGCCTGAAAAAGCGGCCCAGTCTGCTATCATGAAGCTTTTTAGGCTGAAAGGCAGGCTGAACAAGGCCCCGAACAGAAATACAAACCTCAAGATGGTGATGGGTGAGTACTTTTTTGAAACCTTTCTGATCAGGATTAAATAGGTAGAATAACATACCGATCCGGCAAGGATCAGGCCATCACCCAGCATGGTAGGCGGATGGACCTCACCTGATGTTGCTCTGCTTTTGACTAAAATAAAGGCCCCTGTTAATCCAAGCAACAACCCAATGATTTTGTTTCCGCCGAAACTTTCTTTCAGAAAAATGGCTGCCAGAACCGTTACAATGATGGGTGTTGACATAATCAACAAAGAAGAGTGAATGGGATTGGTGGATGCAATTCCCATAATCGAAAAGGTCTGGTTGAGGGTAACGCCCAGCAAACCTGCAACCATCAAGAGCAAATAATCTTTTTTCTCGATTCTTTCCTTTTTGCCGTTGAAAAATGGCATCATGGTCAAGAGGATTGCTGTAAAGAATATTCTCGAAAACGAAATTCCCAATGCCTGTATATGATGGGGCGCAATCTGTTTTACGGCAATTACATTGGTGCCATAGAAAAAATTGGCGGCCACAAGAGCGGCCGCCGTTATAATACTTCCAGACTGTGGATATTTAGTATTTAAAGACTTTTCCACCGGCCATCACCTCTTGGGTCTTTTCATCGAAGGTTACTTTTTCTCCCGTTCTTGCTGCCGCATTGGACATGATGGTAGCGATAGAGTGGGTGTATCCCGCTTCAACAGGGGCATTGGTCTGCTTTCTGCTCCTGATGCATTCCATCCAATTGCGGACGTGTGCGGATGTAAGGGGATCTCCTCCGGTGTTGGCACCCGATTCAACCTTAACAACCTTCTCTGTGAGGTTCATTTCAGGAAGAAGCACGGGCTTCATACCCATCGGCTTGGCAAATCTTTCTGTGAGTCCACCTTTGGGAGATACCTTGTTGTTGATGAGATTAAGCTCTCCACCAACGCTGTAATATACTTCACTGGCATTGTCATCACCGTTGTGCATCCTGGACATGAAGACAACCTGGAATCCTTTGGATAGGTCATCCATCGGGCCATAATCGAATACAGCAGTAGTGGTATCCCAGTTTCTTCTGCCATCTTTCCACTGGTAAACGCCTCCGTTGGCCACTACACTTCTTGGGTGCGAAAGGCCAGTAAACCAATGCACCGTATCGATTTGATGGCTCATCCATTGACCAGGCATGCCGGAAGAATAAGGCCAGAACAAACGGTATTCAAGGTATTTGCGGGGGTCGAATTTCTCAAAAGGCCTGTTCATCAAATAGCGTTTCCAATCGAGATCTTCTTCATGGCATTTTGCCACAAGATCTGGCCTGCGCCATCTTCCAGGCTGGTTTACATTCCAGGTCAATTCAACCATGGTGATGTCTCCGAACTGTCCGGATTTGATGAACTTTTCTGCTGCATGGTAATTTGCTCCTGATCTTCTTTGCGATCCAACCTGGATGATCCTGTCTGAAGCCTTTGCCGCCTTTAGCGCTGCGCGGTTGTCTTCCATGGTTTCCGCGAAGGGTTTCTCTACATAGATGTCTTTATTGGCTTTCAGTGCTTCAATGGTATGCAAAGCATGCTGAAAGTCTGCCGTAGAGATCATCACAGCATCAATGTCTTTGAGGGCATACAGTTCATCATTGTTTTTGCATCCAATGATATCGTGTTGAAACTTGTTTTTGAGGAAGTCTACTCCTTCATTCCTGCGTACTTTCCAGATGTCGGAAACAGCAACAATGTCGAAATTAAGTTCCTTGTAATGCTGCATGAATGCCGGGATATGAGACTGCTTGTGCCTGTCGGAAAATCCAACGACACCAACCCTTACGCGGTCATTGGCGCCTAAAATATTTCCATACGATTTGGCTGTCCATCCCATGGAAGCCAGAGCAGTGGCTGCTGTAGCCTGTGCTGTTTGTCTGATGAATGTTCTGCGGTGGGTCATTTTGAATGTTTAAGAGGTTGAGGGTTTGAACTGGTTGAAAGGGTTGAAGTGGTTGAAGGATCTTAAACCTCCTCAACCCCTTCATCCTCTTCAACGATTTCAGCTATAGTTCCTTGATCTTCATGCTTCTGAAACTAACTTTATCATTGTGATCTTGGAGGAGGATCCTGCCTTTAGGCGCCATTCCGAAATTTTCAATTTTTGCATATTTGCTTCTGGCCACAAGTGCGTTATAGATGGGGGTTCCCCTTTTGTATTCTACCATCTTGAAACCATTGAGCCAATGTTCGATAGTGCCATTGGGGTGAGCAATGATTCTTCCACGGTTCCATTCTCCAATGGCAGTCCTGTCTCTTCTGTTGGCATTGGGGTCAAGTCCTGTAGCAGCAGGAATCAAGTCATACAAAGATGCCATCGTCCTGTTTCCTACTACACCCATTTTGGCATCAGGATGTTTTGCATCATCGAGGATCTGGTATTCAGGACCAACTCCTGCTTTCTTGTCTTTGCTGGGAACGATAAAATATTTGATACCAGAATTAGCACTGTCAGTCAGTTTGAATTCGAATTGAAAGTCGAAAGCACCAAATTCCTTTTCAGTTATGATGTCGCCACCATCCAGACGCTCTTCGTTGCCGGAATTGCGAATAGACAGTTCACCATTTGCCATTTCCCATCCTTTTGATGGGAAGGGAGACATATTGGCTGATTGCCAACCTGCTGAGGATTTTCCATCCCATAACAAGGAATATCCCTGCTTTTTTTCTTCATCAGATAGGGTGTTGTTGAGTAGGTTAACAACAAAAATATTGTCTGATGGGGATGGCTTCAGGTTGGTTGTTTTGATCTTGATGTTTTTCCAATGGATTTCTTTTCCTTCGTCTGTCTTGTTTTTAATGGCATGAACCTGAAGGGCAATGAAGCCTTGGGGTGTAAGATCGTCAATAAGATAGGAGCAAGCCACACCATTGATCCAGGTCCTGATGGTATTGCCAATACACTCAATCTTATAGTGGTTCCAATCCGTTTTTTTAAATGCTTTTTGGGCAGCTTGATTATAATCCAGCGGGTAGAGCCATCCACGCCTAGCTTCATCATAAATTCCGCCACTCCAGGCCCTTTCAGACGGATCTACTTCTGCCTGATAACCCCGTACCCTGTCTGGAACCTTGTTGTTGGCTCCTTCATTGGAAGTAATGCTCCGGAACTGTATGCCTGAATTCATGTCAGCAAACATTTTCAGGTCAAGTTCCAAAATGAAATCACCATACAGTTTTTCTGTGGCAAGGAAGGAGTTCGGTTCTCCGTGAACAGTGGTACCCACGATTTCTCCATTTTTTACTGCGTATTTGGCTTTTCCATTCAATTGCTTGAACCCGCTAAGGTCTTTGCCATTGAAAAGGGATGTCCATTCGCTTTTTGGTTGTGCCATTGCCATTGTAAACAAAAGGCAAGACAGCATTGTCATTCTAATCTTCATATATGTAATTATAGTTTTTTATACTCCCCCAAAAGCCACAAATCCACCATCAACGCCAATATCCGTTCCATTCACAAATTTAGATGCATCGCTCAACAGGTAGACCAATGCCCCAATCAACTCATCTGGTTTCCCCATCCTGTTGTCTGGTGTTTTCTTGATAACCAGGTTGCCACGTTCTGTATAGGATCCATCGGGGTTGGTCAGCAAGGTCCTGTTCTGTTCTGTCAAAAAGAATCCTGGCATGATGGAGTTGATGCGGATCTTGTCGCCATGTCTTTTTGCTGTTTCAACAGCCATCCATTTGGTAAAGCAATCTACACCAGCCTTTCCAATGCTGTATCCAAGTACTTTTGTGATGACCTGTTTTGCGCTTACAGATGAAATATTGACGATGCTTCCTCCATTTTGCTTGGCCATGGCAGCACCGATGATTTTTGTGGGGATGATGGTTCCCATAAGATTCAGGTCGAGCACCTGTCTTAGGCCATCAATGTTCATGTCAAATACATCCTGGTCTGGTTGGATAACACCCTGTGGCATGTTTCCGCCAGCGCCATTGACCAGTCCGTCAATGTGGCCGAATTTTTCGAGTGTAATGTCCCGGACTTTCTCCATGTCTTTTTCATCCAGTACATTTCCTTTGATGAAATGTGCCTTTCCGCCATTGGCATTGATTTCTGCAGCACGTTTGTTTCCTTCCTCCTCATTTCTTCCAACAATTACTGCGGTGCCCCCAAAGGAAACGATGCCTTCGATGAAGGCCTTTCCCAGGATACCGGTACCTCCGGTAACAACAATCACTTTGTCTTGTAACGAAAACAATGTTGAATAATTCATTTTTTGTGTTTTAGTCAAGCTGTTCATGATGTCTGGCATCATGCAACAGGATATAAATAATGTTTTGCTCAATACAATGCATCGTCAGCGCTTCAATTCTTTTGGCGCTGAGTGCAAAATATCAAAGTCCGCTTCTCAAAATCCCCATCTGCAATCCGCGTAGTTCGGCCAATCCCCTCAATCTTCCGATGCAGGAATAGCCGGGATTGGTGACTTTTTTCAGGTCATCAATCATTTGGTGGCCATGGTCTGGTCGGAAAGAAATCTGGTTGGGTGCATCCTGCTGAATTTTCAACAATTCCTTCATCACAGCATACATGTCTGTATTGCCTCCCAGGTGATCATCTTCAAAGAAATTCCCTTCAGCATCACGCCTAGTATTCCTGAGGTGTATAAAGTGGACGCGGGAACCCAATGATTTGGCCATGGCTGGCAAATCATTGTTGGGGTTGGCGCCAAATGATCCGGTGCAGAAACAAACACCATTGCTCTTGTTGGGAACAGCATTGATGATGAAATCAACATCTTCGATGTTCTTTACAATCCTGGGAAGTCCAAGGATATCGATTGGCGGATCATCAGGATGAATGGCCAGTTCAAGGCCCAATCCATCACAAAGCGGGGTGATCTGTTGAAGAAAATACACCAGGTTGCTCCTGAGCACGTCAGCATTGATGTTGTCATAGCGGGAAAGCTTTTCCCTCATGTCTTCAACCGTAATCTTTTTTTCACCGGGGATGCCAAACATCACAACGCCGGCAATCTTGTCGAGTTCTTCCTGGGTATACTTGGCATGGCGGGTTTCAGCTTCAGCAACAACGTTGGCAGGGTAGGAGGCTGCTGCATTTTTACGCTGAAGGATGTAAATGTCAAATACTGCGAGATCTACCCAATTGAAATAGAGGGCTTTTGATCCGTCAGGCATTTCATAATCCAGATTGGTTCTAGTCCAGTCGTTGACCGGCATGAAATTATAGGTGATTACCCTTAATCCTGCCTTTGCCAGATTGCTAAGGCTTTCCTTGTATTTTTCTATCCAGGATTGGTAGTTGCCAGTCCTGGTTTTGATTTCTTCGTGGATGGTTACGCTCTCCACCACATCCCAGGTAAGGCCATAGGATTCAATCAGGGTCTTTCTTTCCATGATCTCTTCGTAGCTCCATACTTCACCATGCGGTACATGATGCAAAGCGGTTACAATGCCAACCGCTCCTGTTTGTTTGATGTCTTGAAGGGAGACGGGGTCGTTAGGGCCAAACCATCTC
This sequence comes from Chitinophagaceae bacterium, assembly GCA_947463105.1. GTDB lineage: Bacteria > Bacteroidota > Bacteroidia > Chitinophagales > Chitinophagaceae > Pollutibacter. The sequence continues at coordinate 1,840 of CANHSD010000007.1, read as the reverse complement.
CATGTTTGTCTGAGTTCTTTCATGTTCATTGTGTTATGATCTCTACTTTTTCAATATTTTTTTTCAGTATTTCTTTTTTCCTCATCAAAACGCTGCTGTCTGTTTCTTTGGTGATGATCCCATTGGCGATGGTCTTTCCATCCTTTCCAACAACCTTCAATTCAATGCCCCTGCTGATAAAATATTGATAGGCAGACTTCTCATAGGTACTCACTGCAGCGGGTATTGTCCCTGTCCCATTTTTAGTGGTGATGACAATGACGCCGCCAAAGCCACGGGCACCATAAATAGCTTTTGCCGCTTCATCTTTCAATGCAGTCATGGATGCCACATCCATGGGGTTGATCAGTGAAATATCTCCATCATAGATGGCTTTGTCAACTACGAAAATTGCGGGCACCTTGCCTTTCATGTTTCTTGCGTCCCTGATGTAAACCTGCTGTTGGGTTTTGAGGCTACTGGAATTCATGGAAATTTCCACACCAGGAATGGTACGCAAGAGGTCAAATATATTTCTCGCCGCACCACTGCTGATGTCTTGTGTGGTTTGGGCCATTGATCCCAACACACACAAAATACCCATTAAAAATCCAGTTGGTTTGATGATCATTTTTTGGTGTTGGCGAGTTCTTTTGCTTTTGTAGTGGTATAGTATTTGGCAATCATGTTGGGCACTTCCCAGGCTGGCATGTTGTTGTTCTGAAGATAATCCAGGTATTTTTTGGTAACCTGTGCAAAATGGGATTCATGTCCATCATTGTATTTTTCAGGAACACTGATGGTCCAGCCATTGCTGATTTTTACCAATGCAATGCCAGGGAATGTTTGGCTGATTTTCTGGATGCTTGCTTTCAATTTGTCTTCAAATCCAGCATCCTTCTGCCTTTGCTCAATATAGAGGGTAGGCTTGAAGTTCTCTTCCTTTCCTTGCTTGATGATCAATGAAGCCTTTGTTCCGCGCATCAAGGAATAATGGGTGTCGCCAGTGCCTTCAGGAGCTTTGTAGTTCCAGATGACAGAAACCTTTGCATGAACGCCGTTGATGTTGTAGGTGAATTCTCCATTGCAGTTTACCTGAATATCGCCTTTTGCATCACTGATGGCCTTCAGATAATCTGGCACTGTTTCCTTAGTGACTACTGTAAAATCAGCAGCTGAGACAGGAGTTGTCCAACTCTTCGCATTGAGCATCTTAACGTTCTTCTTGTAGTCAATGATCTGGCCTGGAAAACATTCCCACTGGATAAGGTCTACAAGGTGTGTGGTAACGTCCACAATACCTGCACCCTGTTGTTTGTCGTCAAAGAACCAGGAAGGCCTTGTCAGCACACTGCCCGATACATATTTGTAAAAATGGTGTACGCTGATCTTGGTAACAGAAGGGTCATCGGGTGTTCCTTTTTCAAGGGTTCCGAAAAGTTCGGGCTCCATGGAGAAGGCCCGCTGCAATTGGGTGGTGATTTCAAAACGTTCAGTCATGATATCATAGAGCTGCACCCCTTTTTTCTTGGCCTCGGTGAATGCCAGTTTCAGCTGCTCAAATCCTTTGGCATCAACAGCCATTGGCTTGTCGGCAAAAACATGGAATCCATTGCGCACCGACTCCAGGATATAGTTTGTTTTCAACCGGTTGTTGCCTGCCAGTACCACAACGTTGCCTTTTTTTTCTGCAATCATCTTGGTAAAAAAATCCTTGCCTGTATATACATTTTCTTTCCAGGCAGTGGGCTCGGCTGTCCTTTTGTTATAACCATCAATCCTTTCAAGGTGCAACTTGAGGTCCCTGCCATCTTCAGCATAAACATGCACCGACGGGTCAACCTGTGGATACATCGACTTT
>CANHSD010000006.1 GCA_947463105.1 Chitinophagaceae bacterium | reverse complement strand
CAGCTGGAATGGATTTGATACAAAAAACAATAGACTCCCAGAAGGAGTCTATGTTGTATTGATTGAAACTTTCAATTTGAATGGTAAAACACAGCGGCTCAAAAAAGCAATAGGCGTCCGCTTCTAAGGACAAATTATCAAATGATGTTGATGTCAAAATTCACCAGGTCAACAAACTGTTTGATCCTTGCATTGATGTCTTCTTTTGAAATTTCCCTCATCCTTGTGGTGCCAAATTTTTCAACACAGAATGATGCCATGGCGGAGCCGATGATGATGGCAGTTTTCATGTTTTCAAAAGAAATGTCTTTGGTTCTCGCGATATGGCCTACGAAGCCCCCTGCAAAAGTATCGCCCGCTCCGGTTGGATCAAACACCTCTTCCAATGGAAGGGCAGGAGCGAAGAATACCTGGTCTTCGTGGAACAACAATGCACCATGCTCACCCTTTTTTACCACCAGGTATTTTGGACCCATGGCAAGGATTTCTTTGGCAGCCTTCACCAATGAATACTGGGCACTCAACTGCCTTGCCTCGCTGTCATTGACCATCAACACATCGACATCTTTCAGTAGCAGTTCAAGGTCATCCATGGCGGTTTCCATCCAGAAATTCATGGTGTCCATGATCACCAGCTTGGGTTTGTTCTTCATTTGCTTCAGGACACTGTGTTGCACAGCAGGAACACCATTGCCCAACATCACAAATTCACAATCCTGGTAACTGTCTGGGACCACCGGGGTGAAATTGGCGAGCACATTCAACTGGGTATCCAGTGTATCACGCTCATTCATGTCCATGTGGTAGCGGCCAGACCAAAAGAATGATTTTTCATCCTTCTTGATTTGAACGCCCTCAAGATCAACACCAATGCTGGCCAGGTGATCCAGTTCTTCCTGTGGAAAATCTCCACCCACAACAGAAATCTGCTTGATGGGCGTCACGAAATTGGCAGCACTCAGGGCAATATAGGTTGCCGCTCCACCGATGATGCGGTCACTTTTTCCAAAAGGCGTTTCAATGGCATCAAAGGCCATGGTTCCTACAACAAGCAATGACATAAGCGTTTGGTTTTGTGCGGCAAAGATAAGCAGGTGTTAGACAATACCAATTGTGTTCAAAATTCTTCTGTAAATTGAACCAAAATCAGGAAACATGAAAAAGCTATGCTGTCTGTCTTTGCTCTTCATCAGTTTGTTTTCAATGGCACAGGAGTCTGCCTCCTACAAGCTTCCTCCAAAAGAAATAGCTGATTTGTTGCTGGCAAAACCAACCCCCGCGGTATCCATCGACCATCTGGGTGAATGGATGCTGATCATGGAAAGGGAATCCTATCCTACTGTTGAAGAGCTGGGACAACCGGAGCTGCGTGTGGCTGGCCTTCGCCTCAATCCCAATAACTTTTCTCCGAGCAGACAGAATTTCATCAACAACCTTAAACTCAAACATATTGCAGACGGAAAGGAATACACCATCACCGGGATTCCTGCAGGTGCATTGATCAGCAACACGGAATGGAGCCCTTCTGAGAAGAAGATTTCCTTCACCAATACCACCGCAGGCAAGGTTGATCTTTACGTGATTGACATTGCAAAAAAGGTTGCAACAAAAATCAACAAAACAGCACTCGTCAGCACCATCGGACCCGTGTCGCAATGGGTAGACGACAATACCATCCTCTACACAGGAGCTACAAAGCCTGCGGCCATGCTTCCCAAAAAACCGATCACTCCAATAGGACCTTCCATCCAGGAGAATCTGGGAAAAGCAGCCCCCAGCCGCACTTACCAAGACCTGATCAAATCAGTGTACGATGAAACTGTGTTTGCTTTCATGACCACTGCACAGCTGATCAAGAACACCAATGGCACTGAAACCAAGCTTTCCAGCCCTGCCATTTATACCTCATTTACTTTCAGCCCAGACAACAAGTATATCCTCACAGAAACCATACAGGCGCCTTATTCTTATCTGGTAACTGCCTATTCCTTTGCTTCCACCATGGCCATCATGGACATGAGCGGAAAAGTCATAAAGACACTTGCCAAGCTTCCCTCCGGTGAAACGACCCCCAGCGGTTATGACAATGTGCTGCCTTCACCCAGAAGCTTTGCTTGGAGAGCCGATGAGCCTTCTACCATTACCTGGTGCGAACCCCAAGACAGCGGACTGATGAAAAAAAACATGGAGTTCCATGATGCGGTATACGCCCTAAAAGCACCCTTCACCGCTAATCCTGCCGTTTTGGTGAAAACAAAAATGCGTTTCAGGAACATTGTATGGGGCAATGAACATTTTGCATGGGTGAACGAAGGGCTGACCGGAAAACAGATGCAGAAAGCAAGCAAGCTGGACCCAGCAACCGGTGTGATGGAAACCCTTTTTGAAAGAAATACCACAGATGCCTACAACAATCCTGGCATGCCGGTGATGAAAAGGAATGCATTCGGAACATCCGTCATCAACCTCCTTGACAACAACAAGATCCTGATGAACAACCCAGTTGGATCATCACCGGAAGGAGACCTTCCCTTCCTTGCGGCATTTGACCTGTCTTCCAAAACCAGCCAGATCATCTGGAGAGCACAAAAAGGCTTTTATGAAACGGTGACAGCCGTCCTTGATGCCAACAACCTGAAACTGGTTACCAGAAAGGAAAGCCAGACCGAGGTGCCCAATTACTATATCAAAAACCTGAAAGGCAATAGCCCCGATCAACAGATCACAGGCTTTTCCAACCCTTATCCTTCGATGGTGGGTGTTACAAAAGAGAAACTCAAATACAAGCGGGCAGATGGTGTTGATCTCACGGGCGACCTGTATTTGCCAAAAGGATATGACCATGCAAAAGACGGACCCTTGCCGGTATTGATCTGGGCATACCCAAGAGAGTACAACAATGCTGCAGATGCGGCACAGGTCAGGGGAAGCGCTGACAGGTTTACCACCATCAGCTGGGGATCCCCTATCTTCTATGTGATGCGTGGCTATGCCGTACTGGACAATGCTGAAATGCCGATTGTTGCTGCATCAAAAGATGGCAAGCCCAATGATACTTTTATTGAGCAGTTGAAACTAAATGCTGAAGCAGCCATTGGCGCTTTGTCTTCATTAAAAGTTGGCGATGCCAATAGGGTTGCCGTGGGCGGACACAGCTATGGTGCCTTCATGACTGCGCACCTGTTGTCGCATACCAACCTGTTCAAGGCTGGATTGGCCAGGAGCGGGGCATACAACAGGACCCTTACCCCATTTGGTTTCCAGGCAGAGGAAAGAACCTACTGGGAAGCGCCCGATCTCTATTACAAGATGAGCCCCTTCAGCTATGCCAACAAGATCAAGACCCCGATCCTGTTGGTCCATGGAGAAGCAGATGACAATCCAGGCACCTTCCCCATCAACAGCGAGCGCCTGTACAATGCCATCAAAGGACATGGAGGTACTGTTCGCCTGGTCTATTTGCCTTATGAAGCACATGGCTACAGAGGTAAGGAAAACCTGCTGCACCTGTTGTGGGAACAGAGCCAGTGGCTGGACCGCTTTGTGAAAAACGCGAAATAAGGGTTAGAAATCAATCTGGCCGGCTGCCCTGTCTGGTTTTGCATACTGCAACCGGGCATGTGGCGCTGTGGTATAATACGCATCCATCCCGAGGCTGACCATGGAGGAGGCTTCATCCAACTTAATGAAACCATCTTTGCTGATCATGGCTGGTTCAATGAATGCATGCATCAGCTTCCCGACTACCAGGAAAGTATTGTTCATCGTAAGGGGAATGATTTCTGAAAGCTCCATGGCATATTGCACCTGGCTTTCCAAGACAAAAGGAACAACAAAATCAGCCTTGTATTCTTCTGTTAAACCCACTTCACTGAACTCATTTACCCCTTCAGGATATTTCGCACTGGCCTGGTGGGCGTTCTCAACGAATGCAGGATGGATATGGTTGATGGTATACAATCCGTTTTCACGGATATTGGACAGGGTATGTGGCGCAGCATCGATCGGGCGATTGATGAAGCCGATATAGGAAGGATCTGCACCGATATGAACGATGTTGCAAAAAACACCGAGGTTTGGGATACCTTCCTTGTTGATGGTTGAAATGAGGCTGACGGGCTTGAAACCACTTAAGGAATTCACAAAATTGGCCCGATAGAACCTTTCCCAGCCCTGAATTTCATCGATTGAGTAATGTTTCACATTTCGTTTAACGCAATATGGGTGAAAAGGTTGGAGATTTGCACAACAATATCCACACCCAAAACGCGTTATCATGATGAAAATCCAAAAATCCTATCCAATGAAAATTACAGCTGCAGGCCTGATCCTGTTTGCAAGTCTTACCATGCTGGTTTCCTTCACCAGCAACAAACCGGTTCCGGCAGATAAGTCAATTGTCGAGAAAAAGGGTTCAACTTCAAACACGCTTTTCATCCATTCAATCTATACAGAGATCCATCAGGCAGGTGCCAACCTGTCTGAAGAGATCTTTTCTCTGGCCTTATCAGGCTTTGAAAAACTCAATGCACAGGGCCGTCTGAGTGCAGACAGCATCCTCACCATCATCGACTTTTCAAAATCGTCCAAGGAAAACAGGCTGTTTGTTGTTGACCTGAAAACAAAGGAACTGCTCTTCAAAAGTATTGTTGCTCATGGCAGGAATACGGGCGAAGAATTCGCAAGATTTTTCTCCAACGCCATGAATTCCCACAAAAGCAGTCTTGGTTTTTATGTTACAGGAGGCACCTACATGGGATCCAATGGGTTTTCCATGATGCTCAATGGTGTTGAAAAGGGATTCAATGACAAAGCGAAAGAAAGGGCCATAGTGATGCACGGAGCAGACTATGCCAGCGAACAGGTGATCAGGCACAAAGGATACTTGGGAAGAAGCTATGGTTGCCCGGCTTTACCGAGGCCCATCAACAAAAAAATAATCGAAACAATCAAGGAGGGGAACTGTATGTTCATTTACTACCCCGACCAGCAATATTTGCGTAACTCAAGAATGATCAATGGTTAAAATGGAATCTTAGAATGGTTAATCCGACCCGGCCTTTCCAGGCTGGGTCTCTTTTTTAGAACCATAATGCCACCAACTGACAAATCAATCCAAGCAGAAACCCAGTAATGAGATCAAACCATTGGTGATCTGAAACAATCTTTCTGGAAGACAGGACCAGCCCCGATATAAGGGCAGTAACCATGAGGGGCATGCCGGAATACATGGTGCCATCGAAAACTGTCAGTACCATCAGCCCCATCATTCCACCTACGCCGATTCCATGCATGCTGATCTTGTAATAATTGTTCAACAACAAGGCAGCAGATGAGGCAAAAAACATACCCCTGCACATGTTTACAATGATGCGGGGAGTCTCAGGCTGGTGCTTGAAAACATAATAGGTCCAAAAGAAAAAAGTGATGCTGGCGATATAGGGAACGATGCGTTCTTTCTGTGTTGTCAGATATACAGACTTACTGAATCCAAGCCCTTTGAGCAGGGCTACCACCAGCAATGGGAAAAATACATTGTTGTTGATCACGGCCAAGAGTTTGAGCATTTTGGCCTTCGCAGAGAATCCTACAAAATAGGATGGATGAATGAAAATCAGGTAGAAGGCCATCATCACCCCTACAAAAAGAGGATGAAACACAATGGAAATGATCTTCGCTGAAACCTCCATCCACCGAGGAAAAATGACCTTGTCTGATTCGATTTGCATATGGGTTGTTTATAGTTCTTTTCGCAAGCGTGAGACAGGAACATTCAGTTGTTCCCTGTATTTGGCAACAGTTCTACGCGCAATATTATAGCCTTTGGCCTGTAACATTTCAGTAAGGCTATCATCGCCCAAAGGATTTCTTTTGTCTTCCATCATGATCAATTCATGCAGGATGTTCTTCACTTCTTTTGTAGACACTTCCTCTCCACTTTCTGTACTGAGCGATTCACTGAAAAAATATTTCAGCCGAAAGCTTCCAAATTCGGTTTGCACAAACTTGCTGTTGGCCACCCGACTGATGGTGGAAATATCCAGCCTGGTTTTTTCTGCAATGTCCTTGAGGATCATGGGACGCAATGAATTCTCATCCCCGCTGAGGAAGAAGCTCCGCTGGTGCTCAATGATGGCCTGCATGGTCAGCAATAAGGTTTGCTGCCTTTGCTTGATGGCATCAATGAACCATTTGGCGGCATCAATTTTTTGGCGGATAAATACCACTGCCTCTTTCTGGCGCTTGTCCTTCTTGCTGCCTTTCTCATAGTCTTTGAGCATGTCCCTGTATTCATCGCTGACCCTCAGGTCAGGAGCGTTGCGTTGGTTAAGGGTCAGCTCCGGTTCTCCGTTGTTGTTGTACACAAAGAAATCAGGAATGATGTACTGTTCAGCCTTGTTGATGGATCCGGCTTGAGCACCCGGTCGGGGATTCAAATTCCTGATCTCCTGCATGGCATCCTTGAGCAGGTCTTCGTCTAACTCCAGAGAACGGATGATTTTATCAAAATGCCTTTTGGTGAATTCATCAAAATGAAAATCAAGTATTCGAAGTGCGGTTTTAAGTGCGAGAGATTGACGGGCCTTGATTTTTCTGCGCAGTTGGATGATCAGGCATTCCCTGACATCACGGGCAGCGATACCCGAGGGATCAAACTGTTGAATAAGCCCCAAAACATGTTCCACCTGGTCTGCATTGACAATGATGTTTTGCTTGAAGGCAAGATCATCCACAACAGAATTTGTATCCCTGCGCAGGTATCCATCATCATCAATGCTGCCAATCAATTGCTCGGCAATTTTTTCTTCGAGTGCATCAAGGTTCAACAGCCCAAGTTGTTCTGTAAGCATTTCGTGCAAGCCGGAAGAAACGGGATGAGGTATAGAGCCACTGCCTTCCAGCTCAGGCACATGATCATCCTTGAGCTTGTACTCAGCAATATCATCATCATCCCCATAGTCTTCGTACGGAACGGGGTCCTCCATGTCATCCATTGGTTCATCCTCCCCTTCGGGCAAATCAAGATTCAGCTCATCTGAAGCATCATCATCAGTTTCTCCAGCCTTTTCTTCCCCAATTTCCAATGCAGGATTTTCCTCTATTTCTTCCTTGAGCCGCTCTTCCAACAAGGCTGTAGGTACCTGCAATAGCTTCATCAGCTGGATTTGCTGTGGAGAAAGTTTTTGTTGCAGTTTTTGTTGGAGTCCCTGGTACAATGCCATTGCTAAAACTTCCCTTGTGTGAATGGGAATTGAGCTGTAAATTTACGAACAAAACGCACCATTGAGAACACTGATCATCCTCATATTTATTTTAACAGGACAAACCTGTTTTGCGCAGGACAGCAGCCTGGCAAAAAAGCCGTTTTTTTTCCTTTCCGGACAGATGGTCTTACCGGTCAAAAAAACGAATGCCCCCGTTAAAGCCAATCATGCCAATGTACAACAGGGATTTGTTTGCAAGCAAGAATGGAAACTGGAAAAGAAAACAGGCGTTCCGATGCGTTTTAGGCTGGGATCACTGGACTATGTAAATAAGTTGGAGGGCAAGTAAGATTGTTGGCTATTCTGCTGACGAGCCCCGCATTTTATCCAACAACCCATTCAGGATTTTCATCTCTTCCTGGTTGAGGTTTACAATGACAGCCATCATCTCTTTTTCTTTCTGATCAATTGTTGACAGTACTTTTTTCCCTTCCTCCGTGATGCTGATGTCCACAAGCCGTTTGTCTGAGGGACAGGTTTTTTTGTCTACCAACCCTTTCAACACAAGCCTGTCCACAATCCTGCTGGTATCACTCATCTTATCCAGCATGCGCTCACGGATGGTCATTGTAGAAAGCGGCTGTGGATGGCTACCACGCAGGATCCTGAGAATATTGAATTGTTGCAGGGTGATGTCTTCTGCGGAAAGAAAATCCCTGATTTTTTCCGTGAGCCAGTTGTTGGTGAAAACCAGGTTGATGATAAGCTTCTGGTTTTCGCTGGTGAAATGCTGTTGTTTGATGTCTTTTTCCAGTCCCATGTTGTTAAATTGGATTTTTGGTTTGATCAACAAACTCATGGGAATAGATCTTTACCAGGATGATGGTGTAGCTGAATATGAGTGGGCCGAAAATAAATCCCATGAATCCAAACAACTGAAGCCCAACAATGACACCAAATACGGTGATCAGGGGATGAACGTTTCCAATCTTTTTCATCAGGGTGACCCTGGCCAGATAGTCTACATTTCCGGTGATGATGAGGCTGTAAACAAGCAGGCCTGTGGCCTGGCCACCCATCCCTTTTGAGTAAAGGTATACAACCAGTGGAACCCAGATCATCATGGTGCCAACAATCGGAAAAAAAGCAAAGACCCCGGTAAGAAAGCCCCACATCAAGGCATCATCCATCCCAAACAGGAGGTATCCTGCCCAGGCAAAAAGTCCTTGAATAATGGAAATCAGTGGTATGCCAATGGCATTTGCCTTGACCATGTGCTTGGTTTCATGGGCCAGTGCAACCACACTTTCCAGATGAAGGGGGATAAATTTTCTGATGGAGTCTTCCATTGTTCTGCCACCTGTAAACATGAAATACATCACAAAGAACATGACCAGCATGTTGCTGAGAATCATGGCAGAACTGTTCAGAAAGGTAGGTATGTAATTGGCCAGGTTGGATTGAAAGGCAGCAAGATTTTTGGGAGATAGTATTTCTTCACCAGTGATGGACTTGATCTTGTCTGAAAGGGCTTGCACACCCACCAGCAGCTCATCAGCGTGAAGGAACAAGGAGCTTATTTTGGGGGTTACCAACAAGACGGCATAATAAAGAGGGGCGGCAATCAAGAGCAGAAATACAACAATGATCAAAAGGGATGTAAGGCCGGGATTCCATCCCCGCTTTTCGGTTAGCCTGAAGTACCGTTCCCTGCCCAAGATATAAAAAGTAAGCGCACCCATCAGTCCGGGAAGAAATACATACAGTTCCTGGACGATCAGGAAAACCAGAAAGGCAATCACCAAAAGCAAGACAACCTGTCTGATCCTGTTGTTGAACTGGGTCATAAATTTTATTTGTAGGTTCAGCTCCAGGCTTTCAGTCCTTCGCTGCAATTGGAACAAATATCAATATTTTTTCTGCCCCGCATCAATTCTGCCCTGAACTCATTGTATTTTTTACTTTCCCATATTTCTTTCATTCCCCTTGTACCCATTTCTCCCATGATGTGCTGGGCATCTTTGTCGAAGCAACAAGGAACCACCTTTCCGTCCCAGGTAATCACATTGCTATGCCACATCTTCCAACAATGATTGGGCATTTTGTTCTTTGGAACGGTCTGGCCTCCTGCATCCTTCCTGTACCGGCTGAACTGGTCTGTTGATGGAATCAGCCGGTTGGGATCTTTTTGATAGTCATAAATCTGTGCCGTCTTGAACCAAACATCGTCCAAACCCATTTCCCTGGCCAACTGCTTTACCTCATCAACCTGGTGTTCATTGGGCCGGACCACCAAAAATTGAAAAACCACCATGGGCGTTTTGCTGTTCAGGGCCTTTCTCCATTTGATGATGTTCCGGGCACCCTCGAGTACCTTGTCCATCTGGCCATTTCTTCTGTACTGCTCATAGGTTTCCTGGGTTGTGCCATCAAGGGAAATAATCAGCCTGTCCAAGCCACTTTCAATGGTCTTCCTGGCATTTTCATCAGTGAGAAAATGTGCATTGGTAGAGGTTGCGGTATAAATATTTTTCGAAGAAGCATAGCGCACCATGTCCAGAAAATCCTTGTGCAAAAAGGGTTCTCCCTGAAAATAAAAACTCAGGTAAAAAAGTTCTTTGTGCATGGCATCAATGGTTTGCCGGAAGTAATTCAACTTGATGCTACCGGTTGGCCTTGTGAAAGATTTGAGTCCACTGGGGCACTCAGGGCAACCCAGGTTGCAGGCCGTGGTGGGCTCAACGGAAATCGAAAGGGGCAAGCCTAGCATGAAAGGTCGGCCGATGGCCTTGCTCAACTGGTAGGAACCCAATACTTTAAGCGCATTCCAACACTTGTTGAAGGTGATTTTAGACAAAAAGTTAAAAATATCATTTTTGTTATGCTTGGGCATGGGTTGTAAAAATAAATGAAAGTCTTGTTCGTTATGTAGATTTGTACAACAGCTCAACAATAAATAGGACTCAGCCTAGTTTCAACACCTAATCCATGCAACCCAAACCCATTCTGACCATTGTTTTCCTCGTCATCTATCTTACGGGCTTCAGCCAGGTTAAAAATGTATTCAGGGAGAACCATGAAATAGCAACCATGGAGGCAAAAGCAGCCGGATTGAGACAAGAAGTATTGATGGGTGTAGGAAATTTTTCAAAAGCATCCACCAATTTTGACATCAACTACCTCGATTGCAAATGGCAGGTGGATCCAGGCGTTCGCTATATCCAGGGAAGCGTCAAAACAGGATTCACCATCACAGAACGCACCAATATCATCACTTTTGACCTTTCGGATGAGCTGAAAGTGGACAGCATCCGGTTCAGAACCGGTAAAATCAGCCATTACAGACCATTTGATCATTCTGTCATTGTCAACCTTGGTGTTTTTCTGGACAAAGGAAACAAAGAAGCGGTTGAAATATTTTACCATGGCATACCCCCGGTTACGGCACCCTTCAGCTCTTTCACAACCAGTGCACATGCAGGGGTGCCCGTGTTATGGACACTCAGTGAGCCCTATGGAGGCAGGGATTGGTGGCCATGCAAGAACGGCCTGAATGACAAGGCAGACTCCCTGGATATTGCGATCACAACACCCGAAAAATATACTTCCTCCACCAATGGCATGCTGCAATCAGATGAGGTCAGGGGAGGATTCAGAACCACCCGCTGGAAACACAGGTATCCCATTGCCACCTACCTTGTTGCATTTGCCGCCACCAACTACCAGGTCATTCAAGATGGAGTGAAATTGGGGAATACAACCATGCCCATCATGGAGCATGCCTACCCGGAAAAAGCAAATGATTTTCTCAACGCTGCAGCCATCACCAAAAGAACGCTGCAGCTGTTGCACAATACTTTTACCCCTTATCCTTTTATCAAGGAAAGGTATGGCCATACACAGTTTGGTTTTGGCGGAGGCATGGAGCACCAGACCAATTCATTCATGCAGAACATGTCTGAAACACTGATTGTACATGAAGCGGCACACCAGTGGTTTGGCAACAAAATCACTTGCGGATCCTGGAAAGATATATGGCTCAATGAAGGCTACGCTATATTTTGCACCAACCTCAACATTGAAAAGCACTATCCTGAAGCCACCCTGCTCAATACCTACAGAAGCCAGATCAACTTCATCGCTTCAAGGCCCAATGGATCAGTATATGTTGATGATACCACCAGCGTATCAAGGATTTTTGATTCAAGGCTTAGCTACAACAAGGGCGGATGGGTATTGCAAATGCTGCGCTGGAAGCTGGGTGATTCTGCTTTTTTTCGTGCAACCAGAAATTACCTGAATGATCCTGCACTGGCCTATGGTTATGCAAGAACCACAGACCTTAAAAAACATTTTGAGAAGGTTGCAGCAACAGACCTCACAGCATTTTTCAACGATTGGGTATATGGACAAGGTTTCCCCAGCTACAAACTCCAATGGGCAACCGGAGGCGGTTCTTGGGTTCAAACCACACTGAACCAGACAACATCAGATACGTCAGTCAAATTTTTTGAGATGCCTGTTCCCATACGGTTTAAAAATAACTTCTATGATACCACTGTTGTGCTGCACCATACGAAAAACGGACAGGTTGATTTTTTCAAGATCGGCTTTGCACCGGATTCTGTATTCATCGACCCCAAATTGAAAATTGTTTCTGCCAACAATACAGTCACCAAGGCTGAAATTTTTCCTGGATCAGGGAATGTTATGGTATTCCCCAATCCTGTCCGGGATGAGTTCAGCGTTTTGTTAAAAGACATGTACGAGGGTATACTGAATCTATCGCTGTACAATACCACCGGGCAATTGGTTTGGAGACAACGGTTTGGCAATTTCAGCGGTGCAGACCTTTTTGTAGTACCATCCGCCAACCTTGCTCCAGGCAGCTATTGGTTAAGGGTCAACAAGGATGATGATCCTGAGATCATCAGAAAAATTATCAAATAATGCTAGAGGTGTTCTTTCCACCACCGTTTGAACAACCTGAAGAGAAGGAAAATACTGCCAACAAACCAGCAATAAAATAGAACGTTCCCTATTGGATGCTTTCCATCAAAAAAAGCCAGTTCAAATTTCAATCCTGCTACAGCATTGATCATCAGCCAAACGAGGGCAGATGTCAAAGACCAAACAATGCGTTGCATGAAAGCGCTTACTACAGGATCCATGTTCTCAAAACAAAAAAAGCCGGAATTGGTTCAGGACTGATCCTTCCCATTCCGGCAATACATTATTGACGCACTATTTTGCGTCGAGGATCAGCGGTGTGCCTCCTTTGGAAGGCATGACAATAATTTTTGAATTGGCTGATTTTGCCAGTTCTTTCATGGCCTGAATCTGCTCGTACTGGAGCTGCCTGTCACTAAGGCTCTCGCTGATGATGCGCTGATAATCAGAGATACCCTGTGCCTCAACCCTTTTGCGTTCTGCTTCCTGTTTTTCTTTTTGAAGGACAAACTGCATTTTTTGGGCCTCCTGTTCTGCATTGATTTTTTGCTCAATGGTAGATTTTACTGAAGCAGGGAGGGTTATATTTCTCACCAAAAGGTTCTCAAGGATCAAGCCACGTTGTTTAAAATCAACTTCAATGGTTTTGAATATTCTCGATTGGAACTCGTCACGCTTCGTTGAATAAAGCGCCACAGCATCGTAGTAAACTGAATTATCCCTGATCCTTGTCCTGGTGATGGGACGAACGATTTTATCTTCAAAATTGACACCAATCTCACTCAACAATTTTGGCGCCTCGGTTGGATTAACACGGTAAAGCACAGAAAGGTCAATGGTTACTTCCAGTCCATCTGCTGTCAAAACTTTTATTGCATCATCGCCTGCCTTGCTACCTTCATCATGGATGCCACTCATGGTATAATTCTGGGTACGGGTATCAATGTTGGTGACATCCATCATTGGATTGATGACACTCAGGCCACTTCCCATGGTTTCCTTTTGCACCTTTCCAAAAAGTGACTTTACGCCAACAAATCCTGCATCCACCTGACGAACGCTGGCGCTGAGTGCACCAAGCAACACCACAACAATGCCCAATCCTTTGATTCGGCCGGCAAATGGCGTGATTTTGGTTTCTGAACGCATGGCAGAAGTGCCAATAATAAAAAGTACAATGCCGAGAATAATGAGAAACATAAAAATGATTTTAAAGTAGACGCAAAAAAGAAGAAAAAGTTGCTTTTAACTGCTATGGTCTGCAATAATGACCCAGCCATTGCTTTGTTTCTCAAAGGTAAGTGTATAATACCCGCCTACATCACCGGCAGTCCGCTTGAGCGACCATTTGCCCACTACCAGGTAATGTTTTCTGCCCAATTTCTTTAGATGAAGGATCTCAAAACTGAGCTTCCCCATTTTATCGGCACCAGAATAACTTCTCTTGTAATTGTTAAGGGTTGCCGCATATCCATATGTGATGCCTGATTTCCCAATGAACATGAGAGAATCCGTATGCAAATAGCCCACCATGAACTGATCAAAATCGCCCTGATTCCATGCAGCTGTTTGGTTGCTTAGAACGGACAAAATTGCTTTCTCATCTTTTGACTGAGAGAACGCAAGTATAGGTACAAACAAAAGAACCAGAAAAAACTTCATCCAACAATTGTTTTATGCCCAGGCCTTGTCACCTTTCTTGTAGGGCACACAGCCTTCATATTTACCAGGGATGGCAACATAACGGAGTGCCTGTGTAGCGCCTATTTCTGAACTGAAGTACCCGAGCAAGGTAAGCTGTTTCATCATGCCGAAATAATGATTGGGATCATCTTCTTTTTTGATATCGTTGTATGCCTTCAGTTCCTTGTTCACCTGGTTAAGCAAAGATGTCCTTTGCACTGGGGTGATGTTCATAAAGCCTTTGCCAAACATATGGTTTGCTGAATTATCAATCTCAGTGATGCCTGCAGTAAAAATTTTCTGGTCTTTTTCCTTGTAACAATCCGTCACCATGGTGTTCATGAAAGCTCCTACCAATGCCGCTTTGGCCCCAGGCGTGCTGGTTGCGGGAATGATGGTCTCCGCTACTTCATCCAGAAAAGTAATCTGGTCTTGAGACAAAGAGAAACCTGCTGCTTTTTCCGAAGGTGTTTTGCACCCCTGCAAAAAAGCGGCTCCACCGATGACTGTTCCACCCAGGATGAGGGCTACCCTTTCTAGCGCGTCACGTCTGTTCATAAACTGTATTTAGTTCTCTAAAAATACAAAAGAATAGCCAAAAAAAACAAATGCTTAACTTGCACCCAATGGCATTAATAGACATAAGACTGCCTAAATCGATTGCTAACGCCCTAAGGCTTCCTACCAACTCACCCGAAAGACAACAAAAACGGGTGCTGAAATTTCTTTTAAAAAAAGCCAGGGAAACACAATTCGGCCAACACTACCATTTCGATGAAATCCTCAAAAGCAAAATGCCCCATGATGATTTTCGAAAGATCGTTCCTGCTTTTGACTACAGCACGCTATACAGTGAATGGTGGAACCAAACCCTGAAGGGCATTCCAGACGTATGCTGGCCAGGGAAGATAAAATATTTTGCACTGAGTTCGGGTACCTCAGAGGCTGCCAGCAAATACATTCCCATCACAAAGGAGCTAATGAAGGGCAACAAGATTACCATGATCAAGCAGCTCCTCTCTTTGAGAAATTACGATAATATATCCTGGAAATCTGTAGGAAAGGGATACCTGATGCTGGGTGGAAGCACAGACCTTCAAAAGGGACCGGGTTATTTTGCAGGAGACCTAAGTGGTATTACCGCCAAAAAAGCACCTTTCTGGTTTTCTCCCTTTTACCGCCCAGGAAAAAAAATAGCCAAAACAAGAGACTGGAACAGCAAATTGGAGGCCATTGTGGAAGAAGCTCCCAATTGGGATATCGGATTTGTTGTTGGGGTTCCTGCATGGATACAGATGTGCATGGAAATGATCATCGAACGGTACAAATTAAATAACATCCATGAAATATGGCCAAACCTCACCTTGTTTTGTCATGGTGGAGTGGCTTTCGAACCCTATAAAAAAGGGTTTGAACGGTTGCTGGGGAAACCAATTTCTTACATTGAAACCTATCTGGCTTCAGAAGGATTCATCGCTTATCAAGACCGACAGGATCCGGATGGCATGAAACTGGTATTGAATGAACACATCTTTTTTGAATTCATTCCTTTTGATGAGGCGCATTTTGACACTGACGGCAATATCACCGATGCCTCCAAGACCATCCTCATCGAGGATGTTGAGGAAAACATCGACTATGCCATCCTGATCAGCACTGCGGCAGGTGCCTGGAGATACCTGATTGGAGACACCATCCGGTTTGTGAACAAAGAAAGATCTGAAATCATCATCACTGGAAGAACAAAACATTTTCTCAGCCTCGTGGGTGAACACCTCAGTGTAGACAACATGAACCGCGCTGTTCAGGTGGCCAGTGAAAAACTGAATGCCTCCATCACAGAATTTACCGTGGCAGGGGTACCCATGAACGGCTTTTTTGGACACCACTGGTATATTGGCACAGATGATGCTGTTGATTTGACTGATTTGAGGAACATCGTTGATGAAACCCTGAAAGAGTTGAATGATGATTATGCCGTTGAAAGAAAAAGTGCCCTCAAGGATGTTGTTGTGGAAATATTACCAGAAAACGTATTCATAGCGTTCATGGAAAGCAAAGGCAAGATGGGTGGTCAGCACAAATTCCCAAGGGTATTGAAGGGAAATGCACTGGAGGAATGGAAGGAGTTCCTGACCAAAAGATAGTTCCTTCCCAAACAAAGAAAATTCTCTGCCCTTTGTTCAGTAATTTCATTGTTTTGAACCCATAAAAATCATATTGATTTTCACCATGCTCGAATCAATCGTTAAAGGAATTGGACTGGGGCTTATCCTGGCTGTTTCAGTGGGGCCGGTGATTTTCACCATCCTGAAACAGAGCATCAACAATGGGCACAAGGGAGGGTTCAGTTTTGTAGCAGGTGTATGGTTGAGTGATCTTCTGCTGGTGATCATCAGCAACATGTTTTCTTCACTGGTGATGGAAGCCCTGGCATTTAAAAATACGATTGGCTATGTTGGTGCAGTGTTTGTGGTATCACTGGGCATTTACTATGTATTTTTTAAGAAAGTCAATTTCGGAGAGGATAAAAATCTGCCATTGGTTGAGTTTGGGAAAAAAGCAATTACCAAAACATTCATATCTGGATTTATCATCAATACGCTGAACCCCAGCGTAATGTTGTTTTGGCTGATCAACGCAACAGCTTTTGCCGTGACCCATACCCCATTTGAAAGGATTATTCTTTTTGGCACCTGCTTGTTGGTGAATGTAGTTGCAGATATATTGAAGGTGATGCTGGCGGCAAAGGTTCGCCATAGTCTTACACCCCATAACATCAATATCATCAATAAAATATCAGGAACAATCCTGATCATTTTTGGACTGGGCATCGTTTATGGCATTCGGTTTTTAAACAAATGAAATGAAATTACTCAAACAAAGCATTTTCCTGTTTCTCCTCTTCTTTCCTTGCGGCCAGCTCCTGGCCCAGGGATCAGACATGGTGGTGCTGAAAAAAGGGCCAGAAAGAACACTGAAGACCTATCTTTCCGGCTCCCAAATTCATTTTGTAACCATTGCTGGTACTGAGGTGCAGGGAATGATCCGAAAAATCCAAAAGGACAGCCTCTACATCAATATTTATGATGAAAGGGCCGCCTATACCATCTGGGGCACCTCTTTCTGGGACACGGTTTCTGTGGGTCTTTCGAGGTACCATATCAAGGAAGTAAGGGAGATTTTCAAGCCCCGCGAAAAATTCAGTTTCATCAAAAATGGATTGATTTTTATGATGGGAGGTTCCGCCTATGCCATCCTTCACAGTGTCAATGCCCTCTACCTGAAACAACCCATCATCCCCTCTACCATGGCGATATCAGGTGCTGTTGCACTGACAGGATTTGCGCTTGGACGCATCCACAAAAAAACAATAACCCTGGGCAACAAATATTATCTTCAATACATTCCTGTCACCAAATAATATCCCGTGCTGCGCATCATCAAAAAGGTATTTTTCTTTCTACTCATCTCTCATCTTGCCTATATTGTGTTGATAAGATTTGTAGATCCTCCCATCACAGTTACACAGATTACCAGCATCATTGAGGGCAATGGTTTCAAAAGAACGCATTTGTCTTTGGATGAAATGTCCACAGCTGCAAAACTGGCTGTGATTGCCTCAGAAGACCAGCTGTTTCCTGACCACAATGGGTTTGACATCAAGGGCATTGAGAGGGCCATGGCTTTCAATAAGAAAAAAAAAGGAAAAAAGATCAGAGGTGCCTCTACCATCAGCCAGCAGGTAGCTAAAAATGTATTTCTATGGCAGGGGCGCAGCTGGTTCAGAAAAGGACTGGAGGTCTATTTCACGTTCATGATTGAGCTGGTATGGAGCAAGCAAAGAATGCTGGAAGTATACCTGAATGAAGCTGAAATGGGCATGGGTATTTTTGGCATTGAAGCAGCAGCAAAAAAATATTTCAAGAAGCCTGCCTCCAGGCTTACAAGAACAGAAGCAGCCATGATTGCCGCATCCCTACCCAACCCGGTGAGGTATACAGTAAAGCCAGTATCCACCTATGTTTCAAGGAAATACCCCTGGGTATTGCGCCAAATGAACAACCTTGATGGAGATCCGGATATCCTGAAAATCATTCGCTGATGGAATGGATGAGGCTGTAGGTCCTGCTGTTGATGGTCGGTTCTGAGAAACTCCCTATCAGTCCCCACCGTATGGTATATTTCTTTTCTGCCAATGGCGGTAGTTTTAGCTGGAAATTGAGTCCGTATTCGCTGTCATGCCCAATCGTTCGACCTGTATGCAAGAGAATCGGATCTTGTTTTCCAGAGCGGTAAATGATCAGGATGATCTCAGGATGTTTCGCCATAGTCCTTTCCATGATTTGCCTGTTGCCATAGCCAGGTTTCAGCGCCACATCGACAAATCCCTTGTCATCCCTGTACAAATCTCCTCCGTCTAATTGAACAGCTCCAAAAGAAACAAAATCATCTGTAGTTTCTGCAGCCAGATTCATTCTGGGGGTTAGAACAGAATCCTTCATGGCGGCGGCGCCCATCGATCCGAATACCATTAACCTCCGTCCCTGAAGCTGTTCTTCCATGGGCCAGAAATTGTAATTGCTCCTGCGGTAACGATGCGTGTTGAGAGAGAAGGAAGTATCTCCTGCGTAGAACCAATATTTGGAAGCACGCTGATAAGAGTTGGTGAAGACCACGGGCAAGCCATTGGCTTTTTTCTTGATGGCGGCAGCCCATGCCTTGTTCTGGTGAAACTCGTCTTTGGGCATGAATTTAAGTGCCTGGATGTCTAAGATCATGTATATGCGAACAAACAAGACCAAGGCGATGGAATAAGGCAGCAACCGATAGATCCACCGGGCCTTGTTCTTGTTTTGGCTGAGGTACTGATAAGACAATACAATCAGTGGCGCCATCAGCAGGATGGTCCAATTGGCCTCGGTTCGGCTCCTGAAAGAAGAAAGAAAAAACAAAATATAAGTGCCAATCAGCGACCAATACATGGCCTTTTCAGTTGCATTGGTGTACCTGTTTTTCAGGGCTGCCCAAATGATCAGCCATCCCACCAATGGCCCGGTCAACAGCAGTTGCCCCAGCAAATAGTCTGCGGTGAATGATGGCTTGTAAGGCGGTGAAAGCCTTTCAAAAAGATGGTAATTCACGGAGGGCAGACCGTGCAGCACTTGCCAGATGACATGGGGCATGAAAAGCCCAACAGAAAGCAGGATGACCAACAAGGTTTTCCATCTTGTCAGGATGGATGGATTGGAAAGTATGGTAAAGAAAATAATCAGGATGCCATGGTACTTGCTGTAAAGGAGTAAGGCGATAACAATGGCAAGTGTTAATGCACTGATGAGGGTATTTTTTTGTTCAAATGCTTTGTAAACAATGAAAAACAAAGCAGTAAAAAACAACAAGGGAATGTCTGGAACCGCAATGATGCCGCCTATTTGCAGCACTGCCATGTTGAGTACAATGGCAAAGAAAAGCCTGATGTCTTTGGGCTGGGCCAGGTATTCAATCAGGGCAATTGTTGCAGTTCCCATCAAGACAATGAAGAACCGCAATCCCAATTCTCCCGGCAAGATGGCTGTTCCTACTTTGATCAGCACAGCAATCATGGGAGGATGGTCAAAATAGCCCCAGTCAAGGAACCTGGAATAAACCCAATAATAGGCCTCATCATCAAACAACTCCGTTCCGGCAGCCTGCACGAGGGAAACCAGAAACCAGGTAGCGTAAAAACCCCAACGAAGTTGTTGGGTTGATCGTTGGTGTATGGCAGGTGATATCATGGCTGGGTTCACTGTTGAGTTGCAATTTAAGGATTAACAAATCTTCACTACTACCTCAGCAAGCTGCTTACCCATTCAATGGCTGATTGGCTTCTTGCTGGATCTTGCCCCTTAACCTCATACCAGGGCAGGGACTGGTTGATCAGGACGTCCTTGTAATGATAGTACAAGTTTTCTCGGGTTTCCAGATCAGGATACTCCCTCAATTCATCCTTAACCCAGGGCAGGTCTGGCTTGCAGAGCAAGTATCCGTCATAACTTCTTTGTACTATTTCTTTGAGGATGAAGGGATGACAATTACCAAAAACAAATTCGCACCAAACTTTCATAACGTACATGTTGGTGTCGATAAACAATATCGGCAGACCTTCGCCTCCGGCTTGTTTGTGCAAATCAATCGCCGCTTCCGTGGCTTGATCCTCCAGGTTCAACTGACCTTCTGCAATCGTTAGCAGGTTTTCATACGTGTAATCAGTGCCATGCTCCAGCAAGTATTCCCTGGCATATTCTTTGCACCAGATGGTTGAGAAATGCTTTGCCAGTGTAGCACATAAGGTACTCTTACCGGTTGATTCAGGGCCGATGGCTACAATTTTGATGATTTGCTTAGGCTCTTGACTGTTCATTTGCTTTTTTTCTCCATTCCTGCAATCCCATGATGGCCAGCACCAGCAGGATGGCATAATAAACGGCCGTGAAGGTATATCCTTTTGAATAATACAAAGGGATAGAACAAATATTGGTGATGATCCACCAGATCCAGCTTTCCACTTTTTTCTTGGTCATCAGCCACATGCCCGTGAATGCCGATGCGGATGCCAATGCATCTGCCCAAGGAACGGCACCTGGCGCAAATGCTTTTTGTATATAGGTCAAGGATAAGTAGATAGCCAAGTAAATGGCAATAAAAAAAGCCAAATGTTTGCCCCACTCTTTTTGTGTGGCGAATTGAATCTGAACAACAAGCAGTTGCTCATTATTGCGCCTCGTCCAATTGTACCATCCATAGATACTCATGATGGTATAGTAAAGGTTAACGGAAGCCTCACCAAACAAGTCGCCTTTGAAACTGAGGTACACATAAAGAATCGTTCCAACCAACCCTGTTGGGTAAACCCAAATGCTCTCTTTTCTTGAAAACCAAACGGAAATGATGCCTGAGAAGATGGCGGTTAGTTCAAGGAAATCCATGAAATGGGATTTACTCTGCTTCTGCCACCACTTCCACTACTTCCGGAATCATGCGTTTCATCATTCCTTCGATACCTGATTTGAGGGTGATCATGGATGAGGGGCAGCCGCTGCAGGAACCTTGGAGCATAAGGGTTACAATGCCATCTTCAAACTTCTTGAACTGAATGGCGCCGCCATCCATTTCCACTGCGGGCTTTACATAGTTTTCCAGCAATTCCTTGATGCGTTTTACAACATCACCATCTTCTGAAAGCACAATATTCCCATCGGTGGACTGTGCTGCAGGCAGTTCATCTTCATTAACGATCGCTTTACCGTCTTCAAGGTAATCCTTGAGAAATTGGCGGATAGAGGGTTTTACATCATCCCAATCCGTTTCGGTAGTTTTGGTCAGGGTGACAAAATTACTGGCGATGAACACTCCTTTTACAAATGGAAAACTGAAGAGTTCCAACGCCAGGGGCGAAGGTTTTGCCTTTTCAATGTCCTGAAAATCAACACTTTTGCCAGGATACAACAGTTTGTTGGCCACAAACTTCATGGTCTCTGGATTGGGCGTCATTTCTGTATAAATGCTTACGGTGATATTTCCTGTTTTGATCATAATCTCGTATTAACAAGCAAATTTACGAGAAGTTATGGTTTTATATGGCGAAATCCGGAAAATCAAATCACTTCTTCCCAATGATCTTGTCCACAAGTTCCATATAGGGTGGATGAATGAAATATTCGAAACTACGCCTGTCAAATTCTGAGCGCTGCTTGTCTACCACAGGTTTTTTATCCCGGGTGATGATGCTCAGCTTTTGGTTGATGGAACCAATCAAATCGCTGCGCATGCGTTTTTGGATTTCTACAGATCTGTGCTGAACACCTATCACTTTGTTGATTTCATCAATGGAGGTCAGCCTTTCATCCGCTGAGTGGTTGAACAAGAATTCAAGCAATAAGCGCTCCCGCTCCTCTAGCAGTTCGAGGATGCGGGTGGATCTAAACGAGATTGGGTGTTTTTCCGATTCAGGTGCTGCAACGGCTTTAAGACTATCGTTAGGAGCAGGCAAGGATTCAACTGCTGAGGTGTACACTGTTTCAACTGCTGCTGGAGTGGGTTGTGCTTTCTTGGCCTTGTACAATAGCAAGCCAAGAAAGGAGCTTAAAAAACCAAGGATGACAAGCAAAAAAGACTCTGCTTCCACATCATCCAATAATCCTGGAGGTTCCAGGGGTGTATAGATAGGAATACCTGTATCGATGAGGTCTGCCTGAGAGATGACCAATGAATCATATGGCTGAAATTGATTTCCCATGTAAAAAACCGAATCAATGGCAAAACTGGCTATGGCAGGATCAGCATACTTGTTGGAGGAGAAAATGGCATTAATTTTGGAACGGATTTGATTTGATAATTTGCAATAGCGATTATTAACAAGGTCCAATACCCCAAAATTATCATCCAATAGGCCCCATGGCAGGGTTGCAACAATGATATGAGCAGTGTCTGACATCCGCCCCATTCTGGTCCAATTGCCTGCGTTAACGTCTAATCGATAAAGCCCTTCTTTACGCTGTTCAGCATTGCCATTTTTCAACATCTCATGTGAAGGTGTAGGTATTGCATTGAGAGTCAGGGTTTTATTTGCTGTGTCGAGAAAGAAGAACCCATCCTTATTTTTTCTCCAATGGATGTTTTCTGATAATTGAATAGCATCCCATTGTCTGCTGAAAACATTGTAACTCCTCAAGGTGCCATTGGTATTCCAAAACCCTTGACCACCGAAAGAATAAAAAACGGAATCTAGTCTAAACCCGATGCTATTGAAGTTATAACCACTGTAATATGTATCATCGATCCGCTGCCAGCGATACCTCCCTTGGGAAATATCCAATTGGTATATTCTACCTGTACCCTGTGGAAAAACATAAAGCCCGGAAGAATCTTTGACTAAATTATACCCTTCAGTACTGAAATTGGCTGGAAGATCTGATAAATCAACCAGTGACTGTTTACTCTGTGAGTATACAAGCACGGTACCCTTGGAGGAGGAAAGTTTTTTTAAAATTGGGGGTATCCCCTGCCCCAGGGAAAATGGTCCATAACCAAAAATAAAAAACAACAAAAAAAGGCAGCGCTTCGACATTCATGAGCAATATCAATCACTGCAGATAGAATCCATTGGTGAAAACACGTAAAAAAAGTGTTTTTTAACCAATTAAGATAATCACTAATGTATAAATAATTGATATACAATTACAATAATGATTAAAAAATAAAATGTTTTTTCACCTATTTTTTACCCTTTCAGCAATTTAAGCAGCTTTTCCTCTACCATTTCAGGTGTAATTTGCTCCATACATGCATGGTCTCCACGCCAACAAGTGGTGTTTCCAAAGACCGAACACGGGCGACAGGTAAGATTAACCTGTACCGCATTCAATGGATCTTGGAGAAAACCATAAAATCCAACATAGGGATGGGTCGGGCCCCAAAGGGAGATAACAGGAACATTCACTAAAGAGGCCAAATGCATGTTTGCCGAATCCATGGTAATCATTGCCTGCATCTCCCGCATGATTTCAAGCTCATCGGCAATAGAACTGGTAGATGACATGGGTACAGCATGACTAAAATGACTTTCCCAATCAGCCAACAATAGTCTCTCGGCTCCTTTACCTCCAAAAAAATACAATTCATAGGGAGCTCGATCAAAATATTGGACAATCTCCTTGAACTTATCAAGGGGATACATTTTGGCAGCATGTTTTGCAAAAGGAGCAAAGCCAATTTTCACAGGGGCTTTATCCTGGTCAACTGGCACATCACCAACCTGAGGAAGATTGATCTTGAAACCGAGCCGCCTGAACACATCAGCATACCGTTCGGTAACATGGGGCAAGGGCCTGAATATTTTATTGTCCTTCCTGACAAGGGCATACTTTTCAATTCGGCCCTTGTTGATGACTTCTGTTTTTCGACGACTGGCTTCAAAAAGAAACCTCAAAACATGGGTACGAATGACACCATGAAGGTCGGCAACGATAGAGAATTGATATTTTTTTCTGAGGAGATTAAAAATCCTAAAGATGCCAATAAATCCTTTGAATTCAGTTTTGAGGTCAAAGCCCTCAAAAGTCAATCGATCAATGCCAGAAAATAGACCTGCGCATTGCTTTTCACTGGCCATGACAATGGAAACATCCTTGTTTGCGGCAAGAAAAGCTTTTATTACGGGTACAGTCAACGCCACATCCCCAAGCGCAGAGAACCTCAAGACCAATATTTTCTGTTGTATGGAATCAGGCATCATTTCTTTTCCAGGTTGTACAATACAGGATTCAAGGAAGGATCATTGTACATTTTCATCTGCCGGTATACTTTCATTTGCTTTTTGCCTTCATTGATCTCTGTCAACAACTCATCTATTGAGGTAGAAAGATCCGTTTGTTGTTCTAACAGTACCCTCAATTTAGCGGTGCATTTTGTCCTGTGTTCAGGGCTTGCATCCACCCTTACGGCCTCTTCCTGCATATGGTAAATCTTGAGGATAAGAATAGAGAGTCTATCGATGGCCCATGCAGGGCTTTCGGTATTGAGTTTTGCTCCGGGAACTGCATCAACCCCAGCATAAAGCGTTAAAATATAATCGTCAATCTGTTCTACCATATCGGTTCTCACTTGATTGGACTTGTCAATTCTCCGCTTGAGCGCTATTCCTGCAACAGGATCAATATTGGGATCCCTTACAATATCTTCCAGGTGCCATTGCACCGTGTCAACATGGTTTTTAGCAAACAAGAGATGCTCAAAACTCCCTTCAGAAAAGGGATTATGCTCAGCTTCATCGACATTGTTGTGCAAATGATATGCCGCTACTGCCCGCTGAAAAACTTGAATACATGTTAAACTGATCTTCATGGGACAAAAATAAAGAATCTGCTGATGATCGGCATCAGGGAATTACAAAACCTATTCCGGCAATGATTTGGTTTTTGATTTAATAAGGATTGTCACTGTCAGTGAAAAAATAAAAGACAAGGAGGGGCCTGCAGTAAAGCCGATCATCCTTGATTCGGGAGACTGCGCGGAGTAGATGCCCCAAAATGCCCAGGCCAGTACGAATCCAAATGCAGGTTGCTTTTGTTTGCCCACCATAAAGACACCCAGCACAAGGGCCACCAGTATCATGATCATGCTCCAGATCTGAGGAGACAAAGGTTCACCCTGCCAACCAAACCCTACCAGCAATGCTGTCGCATTGGCGATGGTGGCTACACAGATCCAAGCCAGATAGACTACAAAGGCATGGTAGGTCCAAAGCCTGTAGAAGAGAGGCACCTGGTTTTTCATGGGTTTTATGGCAATGTACAAGAGCAAAAGGGTGACCAAAAAAGCTATCATGATGGCAAGGGATATGCCAAGATACAGATAGTGCCAGGCAAGAATCCAACCTGCATTCAATACACAAGTGATCAAAAAATAGGGACCGGCCTTTTCAATGCAGGCTTTGGCCGCATCATTGAATTTCCCAAAAGCGGCAAAAAGACTACAAAAGACAAAGCCTATCAACAAAAGGTAAATCACCCCCCAAATGCTGAAAGTGAACCCAGCAGGGACAAAATAGTTGGGATACAGTGCTGAAATCTGCCCTGTGTTATATCCGTTGATGGGCAAAATATTGGCCAAGGCATTGACGGCCAGCACCAAACTGAGACCTGCAACATTGAGCAATGCATTTAATTTGGATCCCATTGTAACAATTTTATGTAGATAAAATACGCTAATTTCTTATGGTCAACAGTAAGGCGTACAAACTACCTAATCCACACACCTGAATCCGGTATGTTCCAGCCCTGTATCGGTTGCTGTCTTCATCCTTGATGTTACCCTGTATCCTTTGCAATAAGAAGCATTGCAGAGGAAGGACCCCCCCCTGACAACCCTTTTCTGAACTGTGGGCTCCTGTGGATCATAACTGTCTGCAGGCCCTTTGGGATCGATGGATATCTGTCCGCTGACCTTGGCATAATAATCATCCCTGAACCAATCAAAGCACCACTCCCAGACATTTCCAGCCATATCATAGAGACCATACCGATTGGCGGGAAAAGTTTTTACTGGAGATGATGAAGGGAATTTATCCCAGTTGGTATTCGTGCTGGGAAATGTGCCCTGCCAGGTATTGGCCTTGGGTTTTCCTTGTTCAATGTCTTCATTGCCCCAGGGATATTTATCGATTCTTCCTCCCCTTGCTGCGTACTCCCATTCGGCTTCGGTGGGTAACCGTTTTCCTGCCCATTTGCAATAGGCCATGGCGTCATCCCAGGAAACATGCACTACAGGATAATTCTCCTTACCGATGATGTTGCTGCCCACACCTTTGGGGTGTTTCCAGGAGGCTCCTTTTTTCCAATCCCACCACTGGCTGGGGTCGCCCAATCCTGTGCCGGGAGGCTGTTTCAGAAATACCAGGGAGGCTGCCACCAACACACTGTCCGGTGGCTTGGGTGTACCGGCAGGCACCTGTTTTTTTATTTCTTCCCAGTTGGGAGCAATTTCTGCAGTAGTCACATATCCTGTGGCGTCCACAAATTTTTTAAACTGGGCATT